>JAFSOM010000329.1 GCA_017447005.1 Oscillibacter sp. | reverse complement strand
TTGGCGAACATAACGGAGACAAGCCTTGTCTGTCTCGAAAGACATTTTTCCAGCGCCTCAGTCGTAATCTGGCCATCCGGCGAGGGTTTCAAATAGGCGACAGGATACCCCATGCCTTCAATGGCGGAGCAAGAGTGTAACAGAGAATGATGTTCAAAGGCGGAGACGATAGTAAGGCGGCGGCTGGAATCGGAAAAGGCTGAACTCTTAATGACCCAGTTATTGCTTTCCGTGCCGCCGGAAGTAAAGAAAATCTCATCCGGCTTTGCATGGATACAATCGGCAATGGTCGCTCTCGCTTCCTCCAGAGCTTTTCGGGGCTTTCTGGAAAAGGAATAGGGTTGGGACGCGTTAGCGTATTCCTCTAAAAGATACGGCTTCATAGCTTCCAATGCCGCCGGGTCCAGTTTTGTGGTAGCCGCGTTATCAGCGTAAATCAAGGTGAGCCTCCCGCCTAAATTTTGCAAGTAACCTCAGGAATACGCTTACTGGGCGTGTTGTATTCCTTCGGGTCTATGATACAAAGTTGCTTATAGATGACAGAGCGCATTTCCACAGCGGGATTCAGGCAATAGCGCAGAAATTCCTCCCTGCTGATGTCGCCAGCCGATTGCACATGAGGAAACAGGAGTTTCATCATCGCTGTGCAAAGGCGCTTAATCGCGGTCATATGACGCTTATCCGCATTGGACGGCGCGTCTATCAGTTCGTCTACAACTGCGGCATAGCGCAAATCATCTCGCAAAGCGTGCATGGCCTCGGCGAAATACTCCGTATTCAACGCCCACCCCCGCGCAATCATCCCTGTTGTCATTCGGGGTATCTTCCAGCCGGGTATAAAGCCGTGGAATCTGTCCAGCGTTGCGGATTCTCCGAAAACCTCGCTGATATTCGCAACCATATTCCGGTTGATGTCAAATCGCTCCGCGTCGATGTTTCCAAGCACAATCACGCCGGCGTCCGCAGTCAGCATAGCGTCAAAACCCTTAATTTCTCCAAATTCCATGTAATGTTTCAACGCCTGTTGAATCTGTCCGGGTTGCTCAAATGTGATGGACTGAACCTCATCAAAACCAACGTAATCAAACCGGGTAAGCAGGCCGCCGGTCTTTTTGGCGTTATCATAAATCAGGGATGCCCTGGAAACGGTTCCCCCGCTGATAAGCCAGCCCCGCTTGCTGATTTTTTCAAACACATAGCTTTTTCCTGTCCCTTTGGGAGCCAGTTCAATCAGGTTCACCCGCTTTTCCACAAAGGGAAGCAATCGACGCAGGAAATAGAGCTTTGTCGCCTCGCAAACGTCCCCTTCTTCATTCCGGTATCCGTCGGGGTTATAATCCGCCGCGCTGATGATAACATCAATCCACTCATGGATGTTAAATTCCTGTCGGGCGTCCCGATAGAAATCCAAATCCACGGAGTACGGGCAGAACGGCTTATAGCCCGCCATCATAATGACGCCCTTCGGACGGGAAACAGTTCCTTCCATAGTCCAGTTGAGGGAGATAATCCCCCAGTTTTCGCTTTCACGAAGGAGCGTGTCCTGCCACTGTTCCGCCACGTCATAGGCCACGACTCCCGCCGCGCCGCCTCTGGAGCCTCCGAAATCCGGCAACTCAAAGAGCGTCTTTCCGCTTTTCACATCCACGGAAACGCGAACTCTGGCAAGAAACTGCACAGTTTCCCCGTTGACCATTTGGAACTTGTACTGTTCAAAGTCCTCACGGCTTGGAATATATCGCTTGATATACCTGCGGACGCTTTCGTATTCAACCGCGCCGTCGTCGTCGGAGAACTTCATAACCAGCCAGTCGCGCATATAGGAAGGGATGCTCAGGTTTGAAAAATACTCGCTACGCTGGGGGTCTTTCAAGACCACCACATCCGCGAATACTTCCTTAATCTTATCCTCTAACATGGAAATCCCCCATCACAGAAACAGCGTACAGCCCTGCTCCTTAAATTCCTGAATCTTTTCTTTCAAGTCCTGCACGGAGCAGCCAATGAACTCCGAAAGACAGTCCATACAGTAGAACTCCTCCGCGTCCATATCCACCAGTTTCCGCGTCAGAGCAATCTCGTCCTTTTTCAGACGTTTCCCGCAGTCACAGCACGTCTTTACTCTGCTCATGGAAGGTCTCCCTCTCCGCCGCCCAAAGCCGGAAGAATTTCGAGAGGCTCCGCTTGAATCAACGCCCCATCCGCCGCCACGGAGACATTGTGAACTGCGGGAGCAATTCCCTTGAACACAACTTCCCAGACTTTTCCGTTTTCCATTGAGCGGCACACGCCCTCCGTAGCGCCGACTTTTACTTGAAGGGCGTGAACGGGGCGATTGAATTTCAGAACCGCTTTCGCCCGCTTGGACTGGATTTTGACTGTATTCTTGTCCCATGACGCCGCCAACGGTCGCGGAGCGGCGCTGTCAAAGACGATAAGCGGAACCAGCGTTTCTTCCGGGGAAGCGCCGCCGTGTATCTCTCCGTAAATAGCGTTTTCATCGTCCGCGCCTGCGGCAAAACCGGACTGGGTGTAGTGGTCATAGTTGCTGAATACAGCATAGCAATTCCCGTCGGAATCTTTCACAGTCAGCAGATTAGGATTCGCCGTT
>JAFSOM010000328.1 GCA_017447005.1 Oscillibacter sp. | reverse complement strand
GCTCATCGCGTTTCCCTCCACGACCTGACAGCGTCCGGCGGAAATCGCGGCCCGGTTCAGGCATTTGGTTTTCCGTACCGACAGCGGCGCGTAGTCGACGCCCGTGCCGTGCGCGTCGGGGTAGCGTTTCAGGAACGCCGACAGATTGCGTCCGCCGCCACAGCCGACATCAAGGATTGCGTCCGGGTTGCCCTGATAAATGCTCATTGACCAGTCCGCCAGCTTGACATGCGTACCGCCGTTCATGCGGTTGAGCATGAGCATACCGAGAAAGCCCTTGGGTTTGCGGCTCATATTCATAAATTCCGTCATTAAACTCATGTGTGGAGACCTCCTGTTTCGCAGAGGCGATATGTCTGTTGTCGAACGCGTCCCGCGCCGCGAAACGCTTCAGCCTAATGAATTATCCAGCGTTATTTTACCAGTAACCGGGAAGAGCGTCAAGAAACAATCTGTAAACAAAATATGTTACATTTCGGTAAAAATAGCGAAAAACGCGCCGCGGTTGGCGAAAAAAAAGGAACCCCCGCTTTTTCACGGGGATTCCTTTTCGTATCGGGCGGCTTTCAGTCCAATGTCATTCACTTAAAGGGAGTTCCGAACCCCTCCCCCTGTCCCCCTCCCCTTTCAGGGGCGGGGGAACCGGATTTGAAAGCGCTTTCAAGTCCTGTAAGTCCCCCCTGAAAGGGGGGATTTAGGGGGGGTCGCGTAAAGTAATGACATTGCTTTCAGCCCATACGGACGGGAAGTCTTAGCATTTCAGCGCGTCGAGCGTGCAGGTCTTGGCAATGCTCTTGCGGATTTCGGCGCGGAGCGGCAGTACCGACGACGGCGAAACGCTCAATTCGTCAATGCCAATGGCAAGGAACGTCGGCAACAGGGTCAAGTCGGCGCCCAGTTCGCCGCAAATGCCAATCCACTTGCCCTTCTCGTGGGCGGCGTCGGCGGCCATCTTGAGGGCGCGGAGCACCGCCGGATGATGCGGGTCAAAGAACTTGCCGAGGTCGTTCGCCTGACGGTCACAGGCCAGCGTGTACTGCGTGAGGTCGTTCGTGCCGACGGAGAAGAAGTCCACTTCCTCCGCGAGTTCCGGCGCCACAAAGATGGACGACGGCGTTTCAATCATGATACCGATTTCGGTTTCCTCGTTGAACGGCACGCCTTCCGCTTTGAGTTCGGACATGACCTTTTCACAGGCGCGTTTGCACTCCTTGACTTCCCATACCGACGTAATCATCGGGAACATAATGGCCACTTTGCCGTAGGCGGAGGCGCGATAGAGGGCGCGCAACTGCGTGCGGAACACGTCGGGATTGTTCAGGCAGATACGGATAGCGCGAACGCCCATGGCGGGGTTTTCTTCCTTTTTCAGATGGAAGTACTCAACCTGCTTGTCGGCGCCGATGTCCAGCGTGCGGATAATGACGCGCTTGCCGTCCATGGCGGCGGCGACTTTCTTGTAGGCTTGGAACTGCTTCTCTTCGGACGGATAATCGCTCTCCGCCAGATACAGGAACTCGGAACGGAACAGGCCGATTCCCTGACCGTCGTTGTTCTTGACCGCGGTCACGTCGTCGGGGTTGCCGATGTTGCAGTAGACGTTGATATGACGCCCGTCAAGGGTTACGTCCTCTTGGCCCTTCATGGCGGCCATGAGTTCCTTGAACTTCTTCTGCTTCTCCATCTTGGCCTTGAAGTCCTGAATGGTCAGGTTGTCGGGGTCAAGGACTACCTTTCCGGTTTCGCCGTCGAGATAAGCCATACGGCCTTGGAGACTTTCCTTGAGGTCGGCGCCAAGTCCGCAAATGGCGGGGATTCCCATGGTACGGGCAAGAATGGCGGTGTGACCGTTGCTGGAACCGGCGGTCAGCGCGAATCCCAGAATCTTGGACTTGTCAAGCTGGAGGGTTTCGGACGGGGCGAGGTCGTCGGCGCAGAGGATAACCGGCTCTTCGGAGTCAATGCCGCCCTCGGCAATGCCCATCAGGTTATTGAGAATGCGTTGCGTCACGTCCTTCACGTCAGCGGAGCGCGCTCTCATGTAAGCGTCGTCCATGGCGGCGAACATGGCGGCGAACTGCTCCCCGGCTTCCTTGACGGCGTACTCGGCGTTGCAGGCCTCGTCTTTGAGCATGGTCTCAATGGCTTCTACGTAGTCGTCATCGTCGCAGAACATGGCGTGGGTCTCAAAGAGAATCGCGCTTTCCTCTCCGGCCTCTTCCCGGCACTTATCCGCCAGCGCGTAAAGCTGGGCGGAGGACTTTTCCCGCGCTTCCACGACGCGGGCGTTTTCGGCGGCGACATCCGCGACGCTCACTTTGGCAATGTCATAGTTGGGACGCTGGAAGAAATAGAGAGGACCTCTCACGACGCCCTTGGAGATACCTTTGCCTTGAATCAGCACCATAGCGCTTTCCTCCTGTTATCATCATTTCATTGCGCCGTCCGCGATAAGACGGCGTTACCGGGAAACCGTCCGTTGCAAGACGGCGTCACCGGGAAACCGTCCGTTGCAAGGCGGCGTTACCGGGAAAACCGTCCGTGACAAGACAGCGTTACCGGAAAGCCGTCCGTTGCAAGGCGGCGTTACCGGGAAACCGTCCGTTGCAAGGCGGCGTTACCGGGAAAAACGTCCGTTACAAGACGGCGTTACCGGAAAAACGGGAGCGCCCGCCCGAATCAGCGGCGCGGTCGTTCCCGTTACGGCTCTTACTCCCCGTGCGCGACAGGCGGCGCGGGAAAGTCGCTGTTCAATTAGATTTCGGCGGCGAAATTGTTCTTGAAGAACGCCTTCATCGCGTCCAGAGCGGCGGCTTCGTCTCCGCCCTCAACGCTGACGGTCACGCTGTCGCCCTTCTTGACGCCAAGGCCCATGAGCTTCATGAGCTGGGACGCCTTGACGGTCTTGTCGCCCTTGGTGACGCTAACGACGGTATCGCCCAGAGCTTTGGCTTCCTTGGCAAGCTGTCCGGCGGGACGGGCATGGATTCCGAGTTCGTCATTGATTACGCAAGTAAATTGCATGGCCATGTTAAAACTCTCCTTCTAAAATCAAGTGGCTTTATTGAAAGCGGGCGCGGGAGACCCGCTCACAAACAACGGGAAACGGCCCCGAAAGCCTGTCCGGACGCTATGCGGTTATCGCGGACAGGCTCTCATCTCCGTTACGGGGCCGCGAATCGGGCGTTGATTACGCCGGAGAATGTCGCAATCAGGCGTGATTACGCCGGGAAACGTCGCAATCGGGCGCAAATACGCCGGAAAACGTTGCAATCAGGCGTTGACGACGCCGGGGAACGTGACGTTGTTGTAGTCGTCGCTGTTGGTCAGGAGCGTCACGACAACGTCGGGATGGTTGGCGGCCTTAATCTTGGCGCGGTCGAACTTCACGAGCGGCTGTCCGGCCTTGACTTCGTCGCCTTCTTTGACAAGGGCTTGGAAGCCGTCGCCGTTCATGGCTACCGTGTCCACGCCGATATGAATCAGCACTTCCATGTCACCGGGGCCGGTAATGCCAACGGCGCGTTGCGTTTCGGCGACAGAGGAGATGGTGCCGTCATAGGGAGAGCGCACGACGCCTTCTTCGGGCCATACGCCGACGCCGGAACCGAGGACGCCAGCGGCGAACGTCGGGTCGGGAATCTCCGTGTAGGAAATGACCTTGCCGGGGACGGGGGCCAGTACGGAACCGGCCTCGCAGGTAATTACGGGCTGTTGGGGCTGGGCGGGTTGCGCGGGGATGTCGGAAGGAGCGGCTTTCGGAGCGGCCTCTTCCTCGCTCCATACGAACCACGTGCCAACGAACGCAATGCCGCCGGAGACCGCCAGCAGGATGGTATACACGGCGGGATTGTTGATGGTCAGATAGCCGGGGATTCCGGTTACGCCGTAAGCGGTGGCGCCGATACCCGTGATGGCGCCGAAAATCGCGCCGACAGCGCCGCCGACCATGCCGCATACGAAGGGCTTAAAGAAACGCATGTTCACGCCGAAGATGGCGGGTTCGGTAATGCCGAGCGCGGCGGAAGCGGAGGACGGAATCGCAATAACTTTCGTCTTGTTGTTTTTCGCCTTGAGGCCGACCGCCAAGCAGGCGCCGAACTGCGCGAAGTTCGCGGCGGAGGCAATCGGCATCCACGTATTGAGGCCTACGGAGGAGAGCATGCCCGCCTCAATGACGTTGTACATATGGTGCAGGCCCATAACGACCGTAGCCGGATAGACCGCGCCCATGACCATGGCGCCAATGGGGTTGTGCACGATAATCTGCGCGAAGTTCAGCACGATGGTTTCCAGAGAGGAGAAGATAGGGCCGATGACCATGAACGTCAGCAGAGCGGTGACGAACACGGTGCACAGCGGGGTAACGAACAGGTCAATCATTTCGGGAACGTGCTTGTGGAGCCATTTCTCCCACTGGCACATGAACCACACGGATATGACGACCGGGATGACGTGGCCCTGATAACCGAGCTGGTTAATCTGACCGAGCGTGTAGCCGCCAATTTCAATGTGTCCAAAGAGATACCAAACGTCATAACCGTTGGCGGCGTTCCAGCCGTTCGTCAGGGCGGAGTGAATCATCAGCAGACCCACGACGGCGCCAAGGAAGATGTTACCGCCAAACACGCGGGCGGCGGATACGGCGACGATAACGGGCAGATACGCGAACGCGGTGTTGGCTACCATGTCGAGGAAACCGTACCAGTCGGTTTCGGCGAAACCAAGTCCGGGGATTTTACCGAGCGCTTCCACGAGGCCCATCATCAGGCCGGAAGCCACGATAGCGGGAAGAATGGGGACGAACACGTCGCCCAAGGCTTTGACCATGCGTTTGGGCAGGGGCTGTTGCGCGGCGGCGGCGGCTTTGACTTCTTCCTTGCTGGCGGCGGTCAGGCCGGTGATAGCGAGAAATTCGTCATAAACCTTGTTGACGGTACCGGTGCCAATGATGAGCTGAAGCTGTCCGGCATTGGAGAAAACGCCCTTGACGCCTTCCACATCTTCCAGAGCCTTCATGTCCATCTTGCTGTTGTCCGCGATGACAAGACGCAGACGGGTTGCGCAGTGCGCGGCGCTGACGACGTTCTCCTTACCACCGAGATGGCTGAAGATTTCCTCCGCGCATTTCCGATAGTCCAGTGCCATGTCTCACTCTCCCTTTCTTGTTTCCATGGTTTCCGGCGCGAAAACCGTGCGGGGCAGTTTCGGCGCCCGTAAAACATAACATATTGTAACCTTTTTTTATCATTTTGTAAAGCCGCAAAATCCATAAACATTTCAGCGGTCCCTTGTGCAAAGCGTCTAATGGACCGACGAAAACCTTGTGCAATGCGTCAATGGGCGCGGGCTTTTATGCGGAGCGGGAATGTTTCCCTTGCGCCGCGCCCGGAAATCCTGTATAATGACGAACGCAAGGAGGCGGTTCGTGTGTTGTACGAGTGGGGCGAACGCTTTGAATGGGACGATGAAAAGGCGCGGCTGAACTACGCCAAGCACAAGATACGCTTTGAGACCGCGACCGCCGTGTTTGACGACGAAAACCGCATAGAATGGTATGACGCGGCGCATAGCGAGGACGAAGACCGATATAATACGATAGGCATGGTGCGGAATATTCTGTTTGTAGTGTATACCGAGAGACGGGATAAAATCAGAATCATTTCGGCCCGGCTTGCGACCGCTGAAGAAAGGAGAATTTATTATGCTGGTGACGTATAATCGCAAAAAGGGAACGCCCCTCACGCCCGAACAGATTGCCGAAATTGAGGAAGCCGCAAAGTATCCCATTGTTTTTGACGAGGATTGCCCGGAAATGACCGAAGAGCAACTCCGGCAGTTCCGGCGCGTGAATCCCCGTCAGGACGACGCCGGACTTCTGCGGAAATTCGGATAAGCGTCAAGCGGAGCGCCCTGTAACGGACGTTCCGCTTTCCTTTGCCGCGGCGGAACGCGTCACGCGAGACCGAGTTCGCGGAACGCCGTTGCGAGACCGTCCTTGTCCACGGGCGGACAGATTTTATCGCTACGCGCTTTCAAGGTTTCGCTCCCGTTGCCCATGCACACGCCGATTCCGGCGGTTGCAATCATGTCAAGGTCATTCATGCTGTCGCCGAAACCGATGGTATCGTCGATAGACGCGCCGAGATAGTCGCAGACGCGGCGAATAGCGCGGCCCTTGTCGAAGTCGCGGTTGATAAGCTCCCCGTTGACCGTGTCGCCGACGAGAAAATCCTGTAGGCAGAACTGAAAACGGCCCTCTAAGCGCTGACGGGGATATTCCAGCGCGGCGCGGCGCGTACACAGGAAGGAAACTTTATAGACGGGTTCGCCGCGATAGTCGCGCATGGGCCGCACGTCGAAACTTTCCGTCAGCATTTTTCGCCAGCGTACCGCCTCACTGTTTCCGGCGGCGGAAAAACTCTCCGCGTCCGCGTCGGCGAACGTGGTTTCCGAGGTTTCGAGGATACAGAAAATATCGGGGTCGCGCATGGCGTCGAGGACGCGGCGGAGTTCGTCGGCGCTCATGGGGTGGTCGTAGACGACGGCGCCGCCGCAGACGATATAGCCTCCGGCGGAATAAATCGCGCCGTCGAAACCGTAGGCCGCCACGGTTTCCGACATGCTCCGACTCCGTCCGGTGCACAAAAACACTTTATGTCCGTTCTCCCGGGCGGCGCGGATGGCGTCGAGCGCGCTTTGCGGCGGGACATTTTCGCCCGGTATGGTCAAGGTGCCGTCGATGTCAAGAAAAATCAGTTTCATACGGGATTCCTTTTCGGCTGACAAAAGCCGCCCGCCCCGGGAAATCAGGGCGGGACAGCGTAAGCGTGATGAGGGATTGTCCAGCGCGGCGTGACTTTAGTCGAGTTTGGTATACAGCCACGCGAAGCCGTAACCGGGAAGGTCGACTTTCAAATCGGAACGCGGCTTTCCGGTCAGCAAGTCCACGTAGTTTTCGGGTTCGTTGAGCCACGCGGATTGCTCAATCGCGGAGAAGTTGAACAGCGCCAACAGCTTTTCCTTCCGGTAATAGCGTCCGATTGCGAGGACATGGTCGTTGAGCGGTTCCATCGTCCACACGTCGGCGTCGGGGTCGAATACGGGATGGTCGGCGCGGAGCGTCTCAATCTTGCGCAGGAAGGCGTAAATCCGGCCCTGACGCGTGGACGGGTCATTCCGCTTTTCGGCGTCCTTCCACGAGAAGTCGCCGCGGTGGATGTAACGGCTGTCCTCCACCTTCAAGGGGTCGTCGTGGTAGTCGTTATCGTTCAACTGCGCGATTTCGTCGCCGCTGTAGAGTACGGGAATGCCGCTCTGCGTCAACAGGAACGCGTGCAAGGTTTCGTCGAGACGGAGCGCGAGGTCAAGCGCGGCTTGGTCGTTGGCCTCCTCCGCGCCCTCCGCGCCGCACAGGGACGCCGTCGTGCCGCACATCCGGGCGTCGCCCAGACGCGGGTCGTCGTTGTAGAGTTCGCCGCGTGACAGGCTTCCCGGATACTTGCCCGTGAACCAGTCGTTCAGATACTTCTTGTGAGAGACTTCATCCACGCCGAAAGTTTTCAGGAACGGATAGTCAAGGCCCCATCCGATGTCGTCGTGACAGCGGAGATAGTTCAGGAAGGTGTACTGTTTGGGCAGGGCGAAAACGGTCTCCATCTGGTGACGGAGCAGGCGAACGTCGGCGGTAGCGACGGTGTGCCAAGTGCTGGCCATCGTCGTGACGTTGTAGAGCATGTGGCATTCGGGCTTTTCGACGGTGCCGAAGTACGGAACCACTTTCGACGGCTCCATGACAATTTCGCCGAGCAGTAAGGTGCCGGGGCAGACGATTTCGGCGGCAAGGCGCATCATGCGCACGAGCGTGTGCACTTTCGGCAGGTTGCGGCAACTGGTGTACAGCTCTTTCCAGATATACGGCGTGGCGTCAAGGCGGATGATGTCCACGCCCTGATTGCACAGGTAGAGCATGTTGTCCGTCATTTCGTTGAATACGACGGGGTTGGCGTAGTTGAGGTCCCACTGATAGGGCCAGAACGTTGTCATGACGACTTTCCCAGCCTCCGGACACCAGCTAAAGTTACCCGGCGCCGTCTGCGGGAAGACTTGCGGCATGGTCTTTTCAAACTCGTTGGGAATATCCCAGTTGTCGTAGAAGAAGTAACGCCGCTGATATTCGGGGTCTCCGGCGCGGGCGCGCACGGCCCATTCGTGGTCTTCACTGGTGTGATTCATCACAAAGTCAAGGCAGACGGAAATGCCGCGACGGTGGCAGTCAGCGTTCAGTTCGGCGAGTTCCTCCATGGTGCCAAGTTCCGGCTCCACGGCGCGGAAGTCGGAGACCGCGTAGCCGCCGTCACTGCGTCCCTTGGGGCTTTGCAGCAGGGGCATATAGTGAATATAGTTGACGCCGCTTTCCTCAATGTAATCAAGGTGTTTCTGTACGCCCTTGAGCGTCTTTCCGAAGCACTGGACGTACATCAGCGTACCGAGCACGTCGCGTTCGCGGTACCAGTCGGGGTGGGCCTCCCGGGCCTCGTCCATGAGACGCAGTTCCGGGCTTCTCTCGCTGTACGCCTTATAAAGCATGGTGCGGAAGTAGTCGAACGCGGCCTCATTGCCGTACAGCTCCATATAGAGCCAGCGCAATTCGTCGTATTTCGACCAAAGGCGGTCATAGAAAATCTGGTCTTCTCTTGTCACGGTAAAATGCCCTCCTCTTCCAGTTCTTTGAGCCACGGCATGGCGGGGAGCGCGCCCGGACGGCTGACGGTCAGCGACGCGGCCTTATTGGCAAAGCGGAGAATGCGTTCGAGTTCGTCCTTCTCCAAGCCTTCCAGCGGGTTTCCGCGTTTGGCCAGACAACGCAACACGGCGCCAAAGAACGTATCGCCCGCGCCGTTGGTGTCGGCGATTTTCACGGCGAATCCGGGTACCGTGCCCGTGACGGCCTCCGCGCCTGTGGCCAGACGGTAATACACGCCCGCGCCGCCTAAGGTAATCAGTACGAGTTTGATACCCTGTCCGGTGAGGACTTCCGCGGCGGCCTCCGGGGTGTCCTTCCCGGACATGAGAACCATTTCCTCGTCGCTGATTTTCAGCACGTCGACCATGGGCAGGGGTTCGCGCATTCTCGCCCCGGCGTCCTCGTTTTTGGGCCAGAGCGCGGCGCGGTAGTTGGGGTCATAGGTAATCAGGGCGCCGAGTTTTTTCGCGTCTTTCGCGGCGGTAAGGGTAGCCGTGCGGGACGGGTCCGCCGTGAGGCTGACGCTTCCGAAGTGCACGATTTTCGCGTCGGCAAGCAGGGAATCGGGAATTTGTTTGCGCGTCAGTTGCAAGTCGGCGCCGGGGCCGCGGTAGAACGTAAAACTGCGCTCTCCGGTCTCGTCCACCGTCACGACCGCCAGCGTGGTGGGGACTTCCGGGTCAACGGCGACCGCCGACACGTCAACGTTGTTGTCTTTGAGGGTCTGAATCAGGCTCGCGCCGAAGGAATCGTCCCCCACGCACCCGGCGAAAGCCGCGTTTGCGCCGAGACGCGCCGCCGCTACCGCCGCGTTCGCCGGGGCGCCGCCGGGGTTCGCCGCAAGAAGCCGCACGCCTCTGCTGTCCACGCCCGTCTGGGTCAGGTCAATGAGTACCTCTCCTACCGTCAACAAATCCAGTTTCAACTCATCGTCTCCTCTCCTGTGTCGCCCGCGAAACGGAACCGGAACTCCGGCGCCGGATTCACATGGACAAATCATTTTCTATTATAAACGGCGCGGGGGAATTGCGCAAGACTCCGGC
>JAFSOM010000327.1 GCA_017447005.1 Oscillibacter sp. | reverse complement strand
TTACGTCGGAACTGCTGATTATTGTCGCGTGGACGGTTCTGGAACTCTGTACGGTGAGTTTCCTTTACCGTTGCGGCGGTTTGCAGAATGCGGCGGCGTGGACGCTGGCGGGTATCGTACTGGCGGCGGCTGTCGCAAGCCTGATATGTTACCTGTTATACTACCGCCTGCCTTATACGCCGGGCTTTATCGTTGGATGTATTCCGCTGGCGCTGGCGGTTCTGACTATCGCGCTCGTCAACCTGACGGCGGCGCGGACAAGCTGAACGGAGGAATCGAACATGGGACGGCTAAAGGAACTGCGGAATTACGTGGAAAGCGAACTGGAAAAGATGGAAAGCCCGTCGAAACGGAACGGGGCGATTGTCCACCTTTACGGCGTTTCGCTGGCGGCGACGATGATTGCCAAAAAGCGCGGACTTGACCCTGAAACGCTTTCTATGGCGGCGATGTTGCATGATTTGTACGCCTATGAAAGCGGCAGTTACGACAACCACGCCCACAAGGGCGCGGAACTGGCGCGGGAGATTCTGGAAAAGCTGTCGCTTACGACGCCGGAGGAAACGGAACTCATCTGCTCCGCGATTTACCGTCACGACGACAAGCATACCATAGACAGTCCCGCGGACGAGGCGCTCAAAGACGCGGACGTGATTCACCACTGTTTGAACGACCCGTCCAAGGCGGTCAAGGAAAAGGAGAAGGCGCGGTACGAAAGCCTTCTCCGCGAATTTGGCATGGAATAAGGAAAACGGCGGACTTGTCATGAGTCCGCCGTTTTGACTGTCCGACAATCGGACGCGGTCCGTCTCCCGGCGTCACTTCCGGACGGCGCGTTCCCGACGCTCTTCCAGCGCCTCATACGCCTCCCGCAGATGTTCCCGCAGGGCGCGGCTGGAGCGGAACGGGAACAGAAAGTGGGAACGCTCCTTCGCCTTGTCATGAGCGGAACGGATATGGGCTTTGAGCGCCTCGTAGCGGACAACGACCTGATTTTCCTCCGCATAGCTCTTAAGTTTCGCAACCAGATTAGCGGAGTAGACCGCGTCAATGGTGAACACGCCGAAGAAATAGCCGATGACAAAGGAGAACGCGAGATTCTCCGAGAGCCACCGGAGCGCGTCCAGAATGCCGGGATGGACGCCGAAATAATAAACGGCGCCTAAAATCGCCCAGAACAGGGAGAATTTCGGACAGATAACGCCCTGTACGTTGCCCCATTCCCGGCTGTAGTCCCAGAGACGGACTTTCAGCCACTTCAGAGAAATGATTCCCGCGACGTATTCCAGCGCCGTTAGGCTGACCGCCATTCCCGCGAACAGCGCCCATTTGGAACCTCCGGACGCGTCCAGACCGTACCGCGTCCCCAGCGTTGCGAATCCGTACAGCGCGCACAGCCCGAACCCGTACAGGGGAACATAGGGACCCACGCAGAAGCCGGGGTTAATCCATTTGCGCTCCGGGTTCGCGGCGGACAGGAAGCGGCGGTAAAACAGTTCCAGTATCCACCCGAACAGGGAGCCGATGAAAAACAGGTAGGCGTAAATCAAAAGGACGCTCATAAAAACCGCCTCCAAACTTCATTTTGCGCGCCGTCCGCGGAACAGGGTTTCCGTCACGGCGCGATATTTGTCCGCAAAGCAGACAATCCACGCCTCGCGGCATCGCGGCGGCTTTGTCAGCGTCAGCGGCCACATATGGCTGCGGATAATCCGCTGTTCCGTCTCCCCCACGTTAAAGCGCCGGATTGCGTTTTGAGCCGCCCGTTCCGGGTGGCGGAAGCCGTGCAGACGGTGGGACGGGTCGGGCGTATGCCAGTCGTAAAGATAGAAGTCGTGAAGCATGGCGCCCCGCGCAAGAGCCGCCTCGTCCGCCCGCAGATGGAGGCGGCGGTTTATCCGGACGCTCAATTCCGCCACGTTCCGGCAGTGGTCGAACGTGGAAACGTCGCCGTGCTGCCGATAACGGCGCATTTGCCGGACTTCCCCATCCTGAGACAGGCTGTCCAGAATGCGCGCCGCTTCCGGGGCAAGTTGGGAAAGAGTCTTTTGTTTCATGTCGTTCTCTCCTGAAAGGCTTCGTTGAGGATTGTCCGTCGGCGTGGCGGACAGCGAACGACTTCAGAATAACACGCCGCGATTTTGATTGCAAGGGCAAAACTTATGATACGAGGAGAAAACATCTATGGCAAGCAACTATCTTTTCACATCGGAATCGGTGACGGAAGGACATCCGGATAAGCTCTGCGACCAGATTTCCGACGCCGTTTTGGATGAAATTATGGCGCGTGACCCCCAAGGGCGCGTCGCCTGCGAAACCGCCGTCTGCGCGGGCATGATTCACATCATGGGGGAAATCAGCGCAAAATGCCGTGCGGACATTGCCGAAATCGCCCGAAACGTCGTGCGGGAAATCGGCTACGACCGGAGCGATTACGGTTTCGACGGCTCCGCTTGCGCGGTCGTCGTGTCCGTCAACGGGCAGTCGCCGGACATCGCGCTGGGCGTGGACAGGTCGCTGGAAAGCAGGGAGGGCGGCGAACCCGGCGAGGGCGCCGGGGACCAGGGCATAATGTTCGGCTACGCCTGCGATGAGACGCCGGAACTGATGCCGTTGCCGCTGTCGCTGGCGCACAGGCTCTGCCGACAAATGGCGGCTGCGCGCAAACAGGAAATCGTCCCGTACATGAGGCCGGACGGCAAAAGTCAGGTCACAGTAGAGTACGACGAAAACCGACGTCCCGTGCGCGTGGATACGGTAGTTTTGTCCGCGCAGCATGACCCCGGCATTTCCTTGGAGCGGATTCGCCGCGACATGATTGAACTTGTGGCGAAAGCCGCCATTCCGGGCGAACTGCTGGACGATAAGACAAAATACTTTGTCAACCCTACAGGACGCTTTGTGTACGGCGGCCCTGCGGCGGACGCCGGATTGACCGGGCGCAAAATCATTGTGGACACCTACGGCGGAAGCGCCCCGCACGGCGGCGGCTGTTTCTCAGGTAAGGACCCCACGAAAGTGGACCGCTCCGCCGCCTACGCCGCCCGCTGGGTCGCCAAAAACATCGTGGCGGCGAAACTCGCCCGCCGCTGTCAGATACAGCTTGCCTACGCCATCGGCGTGGCGCGTCCCGTCAGCGTTCTTATTGACACGTTCGGCACGGGCGTCGTTGAGGACGCCAAACTTTGCGCCGCCGTTGAAAGGGTCTTTGACCTGCGCCCCGCCGCCATTATCCGCGATTTAGAGTTACGCCGCCCCATCTACCGCCAACTCGCCGCCTACGGCCATATGGGACGGGAGGAGTTGCGCGTCGCATGGGAGCGCGCCGACCGTGTGGACGCGTTAAGGAACGCGTTGGAGTAACTCGAAAATCGCATGGCGCCGCTGTAAAAATACGGACTTCATGGCGGCTCCGAAGCGAAAATCAGCGCGGCGCGGACTG
>JAFSOM010000326.1 GCA_017447005.1 Oscillibacter sp. | reverse complement strand
TCGGAGAGCCGCACGGATAACGCGTCGGCCACGATGGAGAGCGTTAAGATGATTCTCGGGGAGCGTAACCGTCAGCGCGGCGCCTATGAACTCGGGTTCGAGAATTTCCGCACCATCTACCGTTTCCTAGTGCGCACGATTGAGAACTACCATTATAAAGCGGAACTTGTGCTCTATACGCTCAACGGGGACGCGGAAGCCGTTGACCGGTTCGGAGAGGTACTAGGGCAGAGCCTGCGCCGTAGCGACGTTTACACGAAACACGGCGCGAATCAGTATCTGGTACTGCTTTTGGAAATCGTCGAAAACGACATGAGCACGGTTTTGACGCGTATCCAAACGAACTGGGAAAAGACCGGTATGCAAGGCCGCTTGACCTCCGTTTCCGAAAATATGCCGTTGCAGATTTGAGCCGTCCCGCGAAAACGCGTCCGTGAAACCGTTCTCTCGCCTGTCCGCCGGAAAGGAGACGCCGTCATGTTATTGCTGTTACTCGCCGTGTTGCCGTCCGTGTTCCTGATAGCTTACATCTGGCGCAAGGATACCATCGAAAAGGAGCCGCCGTCGCTGTTGACCAGTCTGTTTTTCTGGGGCGCGTTGACGGTTATCAGCGCGATTGTACTCGGGGCCATTATGGAAGCCGTCGCGGAGGAGCTGATTGAGCCTGACACGCTGGAATGGCTGATACTCGATAACTTTATCATGACGGCGTTAGTGGAGGAGGGCGGAAAGTATTTCGTCCTGAAGCGGAAAACATGGAAGTCGCCGGAGTTCAATTACCTCTTTGACGGGATTGTGTACGCGGTGGTCGTGTCGTTGGGCTTCGCCACCGTGGAGAATATCCTGTACGTCATGGACGGCGATTTGTCCACCGCGCTGTTACGCGCCGTGCTGTCGGTGCCGGGCCACGCGATTGACGGCGTATTCATGGGCTGTTTCTACGGCCTCGCCAAGCGTTACGACTTCGCCGGGAATCGCGGGAAATGCCGCGCTTACTTACGCCGCGCCCTATGGGTTCCGGTTCTGATTCACGGTTTCTATGACTTCTGTCTGTCCACGGAGGACGAGTTTTTCATTATGCTGTTCTTCGCCTTTGAGATTATCGTCACGGCGGTCGCCTACCGGACGGTGAAAAAGGCCTCCCGCGAGGACGCGCCCATAGCGTAAAATCAGCCCGCGCACACGCCGGAATCGGTATGCGCGGGCGTTTTTATGCGCTTTTACGTCACTTTCCCAGTTCGCGGGCGTTTTTGCGTCACTTTTCAAGTTTACAGGTACGTTTCGCGTCGGTCACTTTCCCAGTTCGCGGGTACGTTCGCAGGCGGCCCGTACCGCTTCCATGAGCGCGAACCGTACCGCGTGTTTCTCCAGTTCGGCAATGCCCGCAATGGTACTGCCGCCCGGAGAGCATACGGCGGCGCGCAATAACGCCGGGTCCTGTCCGGTCTCCGTGGAGAGCTTCACCGTGCCGAGGATGGTTTCCGCCACGAACTGTTGCGCCTGTTCGCGGGGTAGGCCGCACTGTACCGCGCCGTCGGTCAGCGCTTCGAGAATGAGGCATACGAACGCGGGGCCGCAACCCGTAACCGCGCTCGCCGCGTCCATACGCGATTCGGGTATCTTGACGACGTTCCCGGCGGCTTTGAGCAAATCCAGTAAGGCGTTTTCGGCGTCCTTCGTCGCGCCGGAGTTCGTACAGTAAAGGATGATTCCTTCCCCGACTTTCGCGGGCGTGTTGGGCATAATCCGTATGACCGGACAGCCGTCAGGCCGACCGCTGAACAGTTCCGCGATAGTCGCCGTGGACATCCCCGCCGCCATGGATACCAATGTAAAGGGCGCGTCCCTGTGCAAAAGCTCATAACGGATTTCCTCCGCGGCGGCCTCCATGCCCTGCGGCTTGACGCCTAGGAAAATCAGACCGCATTTCTCCGCGATTTCCTCCGCCGTCGCCGGAATGACGCCGTATTCTTTCCAGAGATGTTCCGTTTTTTCGGGGTGATGGTCCGCCGCCATGATTTCCCATTCCCCCATACGCATGGACGCCGACGCCGCCAGTATGCCGCCCATGTTCCCGCAACCGATAAAACCCGCCTGTTTCATGTTCCGTATCCTCCGTTTCCTTTCGTCCGTAATTCCGTAAAGTTTTTAAAGATTGCGCTATAGGGTTATGCCTTCCCCCGTTTACGGGAGAAGGTGGCGCGCAGCGCCGGATGAGGGCAAGTTTTATCAGACCTACCCCTCATCCGTCACGGCTTACGCCGTGACACCTTCCCCCCAAGGGGGGAAGGCTTTGGCGCAACCCTGCAAGAGTTATCATTTTTTCAGCGCGTTTGACCGTTCCCGCGCACGATATATTTATAGGAAGTCAGCTCTTCCAGCCCCATGGGGCCGCGGGCGTGGAGTTTCTGCGTGGAAATGCCCATCTCGCAACCCAGCCCGAACTCGCCGCCGTCGGTGAAGCGCGTGGAGGCGTTGACGTACACGGCGGCGGAGTCGACGGCTTGCGTAAACCGCGCCGCCGCGCCGTCGTCCTCCGTAAGAATCGCCTCGCTATGTCCGGTGGAATGCCGTCCGATATGCGCGATAGCGTCCTCTACGCTGTCCACGACGCCTACGGCTAGGATATAATCGAGAAATTCCGTATCAAAATCGCGTTCGCCCGCCGCCGTACCGGGGATAATCGCCCCGGCGCGGGAATCGAGACGCAGTTCCACGACGGGCAGACCTTTCGCCGCACGGTCAGCGGTCAGACGCTTGCAAAGTTTCGGGAGAAATTCCGCCGCTATCGCGCTGTGCACTAACAGGACTTCCTCCGCGTTGCACACGGACGGGCGGCTCGTTTTCGCGTTCTCGATGATGTCCAAGGCCATATCCTGTCTCGCGGACGCGTCCACATAAATATGACAAATGCCCGTACCCGTCTGAATGCACGGCACCTTAGCGCGTTCCATACAGGCGCGAATCAGTCCGGCGCCGCCGCGGGGGATGAGTAAGTCAATCAGCCCTTCGGCCTCCATAAGTTCCCGGGCGCTGTCGCGTGACGTATCCTCAATAAACCCCGCCAAATCGGACGGCAGTCCGGCGTCGGACAGGCCCAACTTTATCGCGTTGGCAATCGCGGCGTTGGAGCGGAACGCCTCTTTGCCGCCGCGCAGAATCACCGCGCTACCGGCCTTCAACGCCAGCGCCGCCGCGTCGGATGTGACATTCGGGCGGCTTTCGTAGATAATCGCAATCACGCCCAGCGGCACGGCGACTTTCTCGACAATCAGCCCGTTGGGGCGTTCGGTACGGCGCAGGACTTGCCCCACGGGGTCGGGGAGCGCGACGGCGTCACGGATACCCGCCGCCATGCCCGCAACGCGTTCGGGCGTCAAGAGCAGTCTGTCGGACATGACCGCGCCTAACGTCTCCCGGGCGCGCGCCATGTCCTCGGCGTTGGCGGACAGAATCGCGTCCTGTTCCGACAAAAGACGGCTTGCGATAGCCTCTAACGCGGCGTTTTTGGTCTCCGCCGACGCCGCCGCAAGTACGGGCGCCGCCGCTTTCGCCGCTTGTAAGATTTCCCGCGTTTCCCTCATGCTGATTTCCTCCCGATAAATCTAGTCCCGACGGACTTTCCCTCGACGGCCTCGTAGAGTATCTCCGGGCGGGAGCCGTTGACGATAAGCGTATCAATCCCGGCCTCCATGCACAGCCGCGCCGCCGACAACTTTGTCACCATGCCGCCGGAACTCAACGCCGAACCTTGTCCGCCCGCCGACGCCAAGATTTCCGGCGTCAGTTCGCGCACTTCCGGCACGAGCGCCGCGTCGGGATTGCGTCGCGGGTCCGCCGTGTAGAGGCCGTCGATGTCCGTCAGGATGATTAATAAATCGGCCTGTACGCTGACCGCGGACAGCGCGCCTAAGGTGTCGTTATCGCCGAACGCGATTTCCTCCGTAGACACGCTGTCATTCTCGTTGATGACGGGCAACGCGCCGAGTTCCAGCAGACGCAAAATGGTATTCGTAAAATTAAGGTGACGCTTTTCGTCGCGCAAGTCCTCCGCCGTCAGGAGAATCTGCGCGGCGGTATGGTTGTACTCCGCGAACAACTTGTCATAGACATACATCAGCTCGCACTGTCCGACAGCGGCGGCGGCCTGTTTCGACGGCATATCCTTCGGGCGTTCGCGGAAGCCTAACTTCCCCGTGCCCATGCCGATGGCCCCCGACGATACCAGTACAATTTCATTGCCCGCGTTCTTGAGGTCGCTTAACACGCGGCATAGCGTCTCCACGCGCCGGATATTCAATCGCCCCGTGGAATATGTCAGCGTGGACGTGCCCACCTTTACGACAACTCGCATAAAAAAATTTCACCGCCGTTTCCTGTCAAATTCCCCATGCGCCGGGGACGTTACATTATAACAGTTTTTCCGGCGCGTTGCAACCGGAAAGCGCGAAAGTTCCGCAAAATGCGCGGTGCGATAACATCTGCCCCCTCTGTCGCTGCGCGACATCTCCCCCACTTCGTGGGGGCGACACGGCGGGGGAGGGCTTTTCGTCGCAACACTGACAGGTTTATGTCGCCCCCCGGAACGGGGGGAGATGTCGCGCAG
>JAFSOM010000325.1 GCA_017447005.1 Oscillibacter sp. | reverse complement strand
TCCACGCCGTCGAACGCGGCGGAAATCGCCGTCCCGGACACGTTGCACTTGCGCGGGTGGTTACAGGACAGCGCGGCGCGGATGTCGCAGTCCGAGACGTTACGCCTACAGCGTATCCGGGCGCGTCTGCAACAGTTATCCGAAAAGCGCGTCCTACAGAATCCGTTAGCGTACACGCAGGATAAGCGCATGTTACTGGTACGTCTGCAACAGCGCCTAGGGGATTTGTCGGCGGGGATACTGGCGCGGCGGCGGGCGAAATTCGGCGCGCTGGCGGCGGCGCTGGACGCTCTCAGCCCGTTGAAAGTACTGGGCCGCGGTTACGCGATGGCGCAGGACGCCGACGGTAAAATCTTGCGTCGCGGCGCGGACGTAACGCCGGGGCAACGCGTCACGGTGACGTTAGGCGAGGGCGGTTTCCGCGCCACGGTGGACAACGTTTCGGCGACGGCGCAAACGTCGGACGTAACGGAGACGCCGCCGAAAAAACGGCGTGGGCGTCCGAGAAAAAATCCAGACTAAATCCTCTTCCGCCGCCTTTTTGGCATAACGCAAAGCGCAATGAAACTTGCCCTCATCCGGCGCTGCGCGCCACCTTCCCCCGCATTGCGGGGGAAGGGTAAACTTGCAACGTTTTTCATGAAAAATCAGGCGAAACCGTCGCCTGTGCGGAAAATTTAAACGCAAACGCTTTCAAGTCTGTCCTTCCCCCGGAACGGGGGAAGGTGGCGCGCAGCGCCGGATGAGGGCAAGTTTTATCCGGCTTGACGCCTATTGGCGGATGAGGAGCAGTGAAGAGAGGTACAACGACATGACCTTTGAACAGAAAATCATGCGTCTGGAGGAAATCGTAGGACGGCTGGAACGCGGCGACGCGCCCTTAGCCGATTCCCTGACGCTATTCGAGGAGGGCGCCGGACTTATCGCCGACTGTTCCGGCGAACTTGACCGCGCCGAACAGCGCGTCGTAAAGCTGATGAAAGGCCCCGACGGCGCCCCCGTGGAGACGCCGTTCGCGGGAGGAGAGGAGCCGTCATGAAAGACTTTGCGCGTCAATATGAGGAGTACCGCGGAGCCGTGGAGACGTACCTGAACGGCCTCTACGCCGAAAACCCGCCCTACGCCGACTTGTACGAGTCCATGCGCTACAGCTTACTGGCGGGCGGGAAGCGTATCCGGCCCGTACTGACCTTAGCGTTCGCGGCGGCTGGCGGCGTCGACTGGCGTCAGGCGTTACCCGTGGCCTGCGCGTTGGAACTTATGCACACCGCCTCCCTGATTCACGACGATTTGCCCTGCATGGACAACGACGACTTCCGGCGCGGGCGTCCGACGAATCACAAGGTTTACGGGGAAACGATGGCGGTACTGGCGGGCGACGCCCTGCAACTGGACGCCTTCCGCCTGATTCTCTCCGCGCCCGGTCTGGACGCCAAAACCCGCGCCGACTGCGCCCTGATTCTCTCCCGCGCCGCCGGGTCTGACGGCATGGTTGGCGGACAGGTTCTCGATACCCTGCACACCCCCCAAACGCTGGACGACATTCGACTGGTTCATCACCTCAAAACGGGCGCGATGATTGCGGGAAGCTGTCAGGCGGGGGCGGCGTTCGCGGGGAATCCGGCCCTGTCCGGCGCCGCCGAAACCTACGGCTATCAAATCGGGCTGGCCTTCCAAATCCGCGACGATGTGCTCGACGTAACCGGAGACGCCGCCGAACTCGGGAAACCGATAGGTTCCGATAAGGAGAGCGGCAAAGTGACCTATGTAGACCTGCTGGGCGTGGAGGCCTGCGGGACGCTGGTAAGCGAGTGTACGGAAAGCGCCGTGTCCGCCGTCGCGCCCTATGATAACGACGGATTCTTGTCCGCGCTGGCCCGTTCGCTTACCGAACGCACAAAATAAAACGCGCCCTCTCCGCAACCGGGGGAGGGCGTTTCGTTTCGGGGGAGGGGTTCACGCCGCCGTTTTCGACGGGCAAAGCCTCTCGGCATACGTCAATACAATCAGGACTTGCGCGGGCGTGTAGAACGTCCAGACGGCGAGCGTAAAGAGACGTTGCGCGAGCGTCCCGGCGGGAAGCATAATCTCCAACGCGACGCTGATGTCGCCGATAAGGAAGGATGTCAGGCCGACGGCGAACAGTAACGCGGGGAAAGTCCGTTCCCGTCGCCACGCCAGCCACGCGCAGATTGCATTGCCGCCGATGAGCGTCAGGTTGAGCAGGCCCAACGCGTTCGTGAGCGTCAGCAGATGAATGCAGTAGGCGAATACCAGCGACGCGACAAACGCGGCGGCGCGGAGAATCAGATTCCGCCCGTCCGGACGCAGATAAACGGCGTAAATGGCCTCAACCGTACAGAAACACGCGAAGCCGGGGAGAAATACGGTCGGGCCGCCGATAAGCGTCAGGAAGATGTCGGCGACGCAGTTGACCATGAGCGCGCAGAAAATCAGGTTATCATGTTTGTCGGGCGCGGCTTTGCCGTAGCGCGTGAAGAGATGTAGCGCCATAATCGTATTGACGACAATCGCCGAATACATGACGAATCTTGTCTCGTTGCGCGTCAGCGTGTATTGCGCGACTTTAATCGCCACGAAGATGAGCGCCTCAATGAGCAGATAAGCGCGGATGTCTTTCCGTTGCTTCCAGAGCACGAAACATCACTCCTTTTCCAGTTTTCCCCATGATACCGCAAAATAGCGCGAAACGCAAGAGGAATATCAAAAAAACGTATGCGTAAAGGAATCGTTAGCGCGGCGGAAACTACAAAAAAACAGCGGGGCCGGAAAAGATTCCGGTTCCGCTGTGCGATTGCCGTTAATCGGTGACGTAGGGCAACAGCGCGATTTGACGGGCGCGCTTGATGGCCTCGGTCAATTGCCGCTGGTGCATGGCGCAGGTGCCGGTGGTACGGCGCGGGAGAATCTTGGAGCGTTCAGAGAGGAAACGCTTCAACTTATTGCTGTCCTTGTAGTCAATCTGGGCGGTTTTCTCCGCGCAGAACTGGCAGACTTTGCGACGGCGTCCGCGTCCGCCGGGACGCCCGCCGGGCTTTCCTTCGCGTTCATATGCCATAAGGATACTCCTTTCTTGTCGTCAGAACGGGAGGTCGCCGTCGTCGTCGGCAACCTCGGCGAAACTGGAGGGCGCGGAATCGGACGCCGGAGCGGATTCTTTCGCCGGGGCGGGGGTCTCCGCGCCGGAGGCGTTATCGGCGCCGGAACTGGCGTCGGCGGACGGACTGGCGGGGGTGTCATAGGCGCCGAAACCGCCGGAGCCGTAGCCGCCGTAACCGGAGCCGTAAGAGCCGTGGCCGCCGGAACTATAGCCGCCGGAGGCGTAGCCGGAGCCGTATCCGCCGGAGGGATTCGCGGAGGCGAAGCCGTTGTTAGGGCCGGAGCCGTAAGCGCCGCCGGAAGCATAACCGGAGCCGTAGCCGCCGTAACCGCCGGAGGGGTTGCTGGAGGCGAAGCCGTTGCTAGCGCCGGAGCCGTAACCGCCGGAGGGGTTACTGGAAGCGAAACCGTTATTGGCGCCGGAGCCGTAGCCGCCGTAACCGCCGCCGTAGCCGTTGGAGGCGCCGCCGTATTCGCCGTTGGGTCCGTCGCGCCGACTGTCGCCGAAGTAGATGTTGTCGGCGACAATCTCCGTATTAATGCGCTTATTGCCCTCGCGGTCAGTCCAGTCGCGTGTCTGCAAGCGGCCTTCCACAACCATCATGCGGCCCTTGGAGAAGTAGCGGCTGACGAACTCGGCGGTGCCGCGCCACGCCACGACATCAAAGAAGTCGGCTTGCTTCGTGCCGTCCTGACTTTTGAAGTCGCGGTCGACGGCGATACGCATTGTGGTGACGGCAATACCGGCCTGCGTACGGCGTAATTCAGGGTCCCGGACGAGCCGCCCCATAATGCAAACTTTGTTGAGCATGGTTTCCTCCTCACTCGCCCTTGCAGACGATAAGGGAGCGCATGACGCCTTCGGTAATGCGGAACACGCGGTCAAGTTCTTTGGGGAACGCCGGGCCGCTGGTGAAGGACATCAGGACATAGTAGCCCTCGTTCTTGAAGTTGATGGGATAGGCCAGTTTGCGATTGCCCCATTCCTCGACTTCGACAGCGGAGCCGTTCTCTTCGGCAAGGGCGCGGAACTTCGCCACAGTCGCGGCGATACCTTCCTCTCCCTGCGCGGGGTCGACGATGTAGACGACCTCATAGTTGGCGGAAATTTTAGCCATAACTTGCACCTCCTTCTGGACAAATGGCCCTTAATACCAATAAGGGCAAGGATATATCTATCTGCGCGGACAAACGCGCATTCGCTGATTGTAACAGCGTCGGCGGCGTTTGTCAAGGGGTTTTTCGCGGAATTTTGATTTTCCCCGGCGTGATAAACCTGCCTCATCCGGCGCTAGGGGCTATCTTCCTTCGGGGCATGGGAGTTAGGCTGAATCAAACTT
>JAFSOM010000324.1 GCA_017447005.1 Oscillibacter sp. | reverse complement strand
TCGGCGTCGTTGAGCGCGTTACCCGTCGTCGGGCGCGTTACTTCGCGGCTTTGGCGGCGCGGATGGCCTCCGTCAGCAACGGCGTAACCTTGAACAAGTCGCCGCAAATGCCATAGTCGGCAATCTCGAAAATGGGCGCGGTGTCGTTCTTGTTGACGGCGATAATGCACTCGCTGTCCTGCATACCGGCCTTGTGCTGGATAGCGCCGGAAATGCCGAGGGCAATATAAACCTTCGGGTGCACGGTCTTACCGGTCTGTCCTACCTGATGGTCAGCGGACAACCAGCCGCTGTCGATGGTGGCGCGGCTTCCGCCTACGACGCCGCCGAGTTCCGCCGCGAGTTCTTCGGCGAGTTTGATACCGCCTTCGACATCCTTGGAAATGCCGCGGCCTACGGATACAATGTAATCCGCGCCGATGAGGTCGACGAGCTTCTTGGCGGCCTTGACCACTTCCGTCACTTCCGTCTGGAAGTCGCTTTCGGTCAACTCAAAGGCCGGGTGGACAATTTCGCAGGCGTCGGCTTTCGCTTGGTCGAACGCGTTCTTCTTCATGACGCCCGGGCGAACGGTAGCCATGCAGGGACGGAAACGCGGACAGATAATGGTAGCCATAAGGTGACCGCCGAACGCCGGACGCGTCATCTTGAGGTTACGGTCGGACATATCCCATTTCATGGAATCCACGTCGAGCGTCGAGGATTCGCGCAGGAACTGGATATAGTTGGGCACGTCCACGTCAAGGTGGGTACAGTCGGCGCACAGTCCGGTATGCAGACGCGCCGCGCAACGCGGGCCGAGGTCGCGTCCGATATTGGTCGCGCCGATGAGGAACGCTTCCGGCTTCAAGTCGGAGATAACGTCGCAGATGACTTTCGCGTAGCCGTCGGTGGTGTAGACTTTCAGCAGGGGACTGTTGCAGACATACACCTTATCGGCGCCATAGCCGCCTAACTCTTTGGCGCATCCGTCCACGTCGTCGCCGAGGAGCAGTCCGCACAGATTCACGCCCAGCTCATTAGCGAGGTCGCGGCCCTTGGAAATCAGCTCAAAGTCGGTGGGCATGAGCTTGCCTTCGCGCTGTTCGCAGAAAACCCACACGTCCTTGAACGCGGCGATGTCGGAACTGTTGAAATTGCTGTTCATGGTAGCTCTCCCTTCTTAGATGATATGCTTTTCGATGAGCATAGACGCGAGTTTGTCGCAGGTCTTGCGGTCGTTGCCTTCCAGCATAATGCCCGCGCCCTTCTGCGGCGGCGTGAAGCTCTTGAAAATGTTCGTGGGGGAGCCTTTCAGTCCGATGGTCGTCTTGTCAATCAGGGGGTCGTCCTTCAGGGATTCGTAATTGAACGTGGTCAACGGCTTGCTGTAGGCCTCAAATACGCCGGAGACGCTCATATAGCGCGGCGTGTTGAGTTCCTTAATGCAGGTGATGAGGCACGGCGTCTTGGTCTTGATGGTCATATAGCCGTCCTCCAGCATACGCCGGACGGTAATGGTGTCGCCGTCCTTCTGGATGTCGGCGGCGTAGGTGATTTGGGGGAGATGGAGCTTTTCGGCGATTTGCGGCCCGACTTGCGCCGTGTCGCCGTCGATGGCCTGACGCCCGCAGATGACAATATCGTCCTTCTCCACGCCGATAGTATTGATAGTGGCGGCGAGAATTTGGGAGGTGGCGTAGGTATCGGAGCCGCCGAACTCACGGGCGGAGGCGATATAGGCCTCATCGGCGCCCATAGCGAGGGCCTCACGGAGCATTCCGGCGGCGGGGGCGGGTCCCATGGTCACGACGATGACTTTACATCCGGTCTCGTCCTTGATTTTCAGGGCCGCTTCGAGCGCGTTCATGTCGTCGGGATTGGTGATGGTCTGCATGGAGGCGCGGTCGAGGGTGCCGTCGGGGTTGACGGAGACTTTGCCGGAGGTGTCCGGAACCTGCTTGATGGATACGATGATTTTCATAAAAACCTGTTGCCTCCTGTCTTACTTCACGCCCAGACGACTGGCGATAACCATACGCTGAACTTCCGACGTGCCCTCATAGATTTCGGTAATTTTGGCGTCGCGCATCATGCGCTCAACGGGATACTCACGGGTGTAGCCGTAGCCGCCGAACAGTTGCACGGCGCGGCGCGTCACGTCCGACGCCGCTTCCGCCGCGAACAGCTTCGCCATGGACGCGTCCATGGAATAATCCTCATGGAGTTGCTTTTTCGAGGCGGCGGCGTACACGAGATACTGCGCGGCCTGCATACGGGTGTGCATGTCGGCGAGCTGGAACTGCGTATTCTGGAACTGGCTAAGGCGGCGTCCGAACTGTACGCGCTCCTTGGTGTACTTAATCGCCTCTTCGACGGCGCCTTCGCCGAGGCCTAACGCCTGCGCCGCGATACCGATACGCCCGCCGTCAAGCGTCTGCATAGCGATTTTGAAGCCGCGTCCCTCTTTGCCCAGCAGATTTTCCTTCGGGACAATGCAATCCTCAAAGATAAGGTCGCACGTGGACGAGCCGCGGATACCCATTTTCTTTTCGTGCTTACCGGTCGAGAAGCCCGGGAAGGACTTTTCCACGATGAACGCGGAAATGCCGCGGTTGCCCTTGCTCTTATCCGTCATGGCGAATACAACGAACGTGTCCGCGACGTTGCCGTTGGTG
>JAFSOM010000323.1 GCA_017447005.1 Oscillibacter sp. | reverse complement strand
TTTTGAGGACGCATTAGAAGCTGCTATTGATAAATATTCTCAAGTTGGATAACTATAACTCGTCGGACTGCAACTTGTCGTCTTTCAGAAGCGCGTGATAGGGGCGGCGCTGGAACAGGAGCGGCGACAGGTACAGCGGATACAATCGGCGCGGCCCGCGACGGCGTCGGGCGCAACGGCGACAGATATTTCAAATCGTGGCGGACGATATTGTGTCCGCACAGATAATCGGCGTCGGCGGCGAAGGCCCAAAAGTCCGCCGCCGACGCGGAATGGAAGGTTTCGCCGTCCCGCAACGCGCCAATGTCAAGAATTTTATGATTCTCTACGCCGATTTTCGCGTCAAGATATACGATGGATTCCATAGCGTTTTCATATGCGCGCCTTATCTTATTCCGGTGAAATACCCGACTGTGGAATCCTGACTCCTGCCAATTAACGCGCCTCTGTCCAGCAAAGAATTTCTCATGGAACAACTCGTTTCAGGCAAAAGGGCGCATTGCGGACAAGCTGCGTAATTTAAGCCGAACAGTCCCTGCGCGTTTTTGCCGCTCGACATCAGACAAAGCGGGTCGGAGGAGCACCACTCCGCTTCATTGAGAAGCGCGTCCAAATGTTCCTCTAAATGTTCGGCTTGTCCAACCAAGCCGCCCAAACTTCCCTCCGTATCGGCGGCGGTCGTGTAAATCAAAAGTCCGGCCATGGGCTGTCCGTCGGCGTAGGTGGAATAAACGCGTTCTTTCATGGAGGAGGCCTGATAGCCGCAATTCACGGCAAGGGCGCGGATGAGCAGATGAGAGAGCGTATGCAACAATACGTAACGCGGGGAAAGATTCTCGCAACGAAAGCGGTTAGCGGCGGCGTTTCGTATCATCTGACTGTAAATGCCTTCATTTTTCGTTTCCCACTCTCTGACGGAATCCTCGTCCAATTCGATGAAGATTCCCTCGCCATAGAGTTCCACAGCGGGGAGCCACGGCAAGTTGCGCTTGGAAAAAATCGGGGCCAGCGCCGCGCTCCCGAAATCGCCGTCCCAACTTCTCAGGCGCGTAAAGCCCAGCATAGCGACCACTTCCGTCAATCTGTCCACCGCGAAAACGCGACGAATCAGCTTCGCGTATTTTTCCGGCGCGGCCTTTTCAATCGAAACAAACTCTAAATCCAGTTCCGTATTCCCGGCCTCGTTACAGAGCGCAAGATATTCATCCTCATAAAGTTCCCGCTCATTCCGCGGACGGTTTTCCTGTCCTTTAGCCTCAAGACGTTTCCAAACGTCCAACACGTCCCCGGCTTCCATGCCCGGTAGCGAATCCAGAAAATGAGCGCGGACATAGTTCAAAATCCATTCGTCCGAACGGTCTTTCAACACGTCCTGATAATCCTGCAAAATACGGCTGACTTTCGTACTCCACGGGGGAATGTTCAGGGCGCTGACGTTGACGGGCATATAGACGCCGGCGGCGGTTCGCAGACGCGCCGACGCTTCCTCCGGACACGGAACGGAATCCCATTCCGCGCTTAACCACGGACGCCGCCCCCGGCACTTGTAAACGGATTTCAAACCGCCGGGAACTAACGCGCCCTGCATACTTCTGTTTGCGCCGCAATCCTCACAAAGCGTTTGCAGACTGCCAATGCTGTTGCGTCCGTCCATATTTTTCAGTTTTAAGTTCAATCGACTGTCTTTCCGTTTCGGACACGCTTCCCCCCTATGAACCCATTCGTCATAGGGAAAGTCGTCCAAGTGTCCCCGTGCGCAGACCACGACGAAACGGGAGGGAACCAGTCGGGAAGAACAATCGCGGCATTTCACAGGCCCTTTCGTCACGGAAGGCGCGTTGAAAATCAGCCGCTCGCAGCGCGGACAGTACAGCGTCCCCGGAAACCGGAACGCGCCTATATCCTCCGAGCGGTTGTCCGAATAGATGGGATTGGGATTCCGCTCCCATTTAGGGCGGACAAAAAATTCCTTGCCCAATACCTTTTCCAGATTGTGACAGTGAATCATCCGGGACTTGTCGGGAGGCTGATTCCATGCGTCCGCCTCCGCCAGAATCGCGGTTTCGTCCTTGAAGTCCACCATAGCTCCGACGCCATAGGACGTTATCAACTGGGAAGTTCGCATTTCGCCCAAATGCTTGCGCTTATATTTAATCTTTCTCACGGCGTCACTTCCTCTTTATCAGATACGCGTTAGACTGCGTGTCCACGTTCCGCATGGAGTTCATCACGGGAAAATCAGCGCTTTCCGCCTGTTCAGCGGATACCAACAGAACGTCCTCGACATCCGCCGTCCGGCTCGGGTCCTGATAGCGGAATTTGGCGCCTTGCGTTTTCGCCTTTCGCGCCCAATAGTCTATGAAACTGTCCAAAAGCTCCTCGGCATAGTCCGCGGTATCCGGGGACTGGCGCCGAATCCGCTCTAAAATCTCATCACGGATTGCCATTACGTCGGCGCGTTCGGCGCGGAATTTGCCGGCGTCGGCGTCCTCGCGCAAATCAGGGATACGGTGTCGAACCAGAATAACGAATACGGCGTGAAGGGCTTTTTCCAGCGTTCTGGAGGCGTAAGGGGCCGCGCTGGTTGGCTCTACCATGCGGTTCAACGTCTGATGGTAGGCCTTAAAGCGTTCAAAATGTCCCTTGTCACGCGCCCGCATCATATGGAGCAGG
>JAFSOM010000322.1 GCA_017447005.1 Oscillibacter sp. | reverse complement strand
CTCTTCTTTTGTTATGATATATTTCTTCATTTTTATCACCCTGTTTGAGTATACCACACCTCCGTTGGTTTTGTCGACCGTTTTTTTCGGAAATAGTATCAGGTTCTCCCGCCAGTGCGCGTCCATAATGCGCTCAGTGTCCGTGATGGGTCTGCTCTCCTCCGCTATCCGCTCAACATGAGGCGTAGCCATAGCGGGGACGGGAGTTTCCATGAAGTCCTCCAGCGCAAGACGCGCCATGCGGCGGCTCTTCTCATCGGCCCGGTTGTACGCAGCGGCAATCGCCAACGCTTCAGGCGGCAATGGATGAATCTTCGCGTCGTTTTCCGTTGTCTCGTCCACAATCAGATAATCCAGCGAAACACCGAGGGCAACTGCAAGTTTCCTTAGCGTGGAAATTTTCGCGTTCTGGTATCCCTTTTTGTAAAAAGCGTCAATCGTGGTGTACGGAACGCCGGAAAGCTGGGAGAGCTTGCTTTTATTGAGGCCAGCAGTAGCCATCAGCAAGTCCAGCCTATCCAGAAATGTCATGCTCTCGCCTCCTTTTCTACAATATATCATAACTCAATCCGAAAATCAAGAAAAAAATTACGACGCTTTGAAAAATTTTTCTTGGCATTTGACAATGTGTCGTATATAATCCAAGCGTAACTTACGATACGTTGTAATTTTTGGAGGAGGTGAGAGAATGCTGAGACTGAAAAAGGTTCTCGACGAAAAAGGCCTGACCTGTAAGATGTGCGCCGCTGAAATCGGAATTTCCGAAAAGTCGATGTACAACAAGGTTATGGGAGTCACGGAGTTCACATACAGCGAATTTTGCAAACTGCGGGCACTGTTACCTTTCTACAACATCGACTTCCTGCTCTCGGAGGAAATTCCTATTGACGCGCCTCCGCATCCGGTCATCGCGCAACAATCGGCGCAGGGTATCCAGTCCACCGCGCAGGCGCGTCCCGGTTAATCCGGGCAGCGGCGCAAAAAAGGGCTTGACAATCCTCCCGCCTACGGCGGTCGGAGAATCCTCCCGCGTTGTGATATGGTTTTGCTGTCAAAACGGAATCACGGGAGGTTGCGCATATGAAGACCACTACCATCCGACTGCCGGAGGCTTTGCACGACCAGTTGAAAACGCTGGCGAAAACAAGAGGACTGACGCTCAACGCGCTGATTATTCACGCGCTGTGGAACGTCGTCAACGCCCGGAGGGGCCTCGCGTGAGAGGCCGGACAACAAAAAACGCCCTGCCAGGTATGCAAGACCCGTCAAGGCGGCGTTGACGCCCACAATCAGCAAGTCAACAGGAGCATTATAGCGCGTTTCCTGTCGGCTTGCAACGGCAACAGGAGGCTTTTATGGAAAACATGGCAGACGCCGCGACAGCGCGTTACCGCAAGGAAGCGGCGAAACTCACGCGCTGTAAGGAAATCGTGCGGAAGATGAACGAGAGCGGCAACAAGTCCTCGAACGAGCGCAGTCGGGTGAAACGTCGGCTGTGGAGAACGGAAATGCGCCTGTCCGGTATGCGGAGCATGGCGAAAGCGGTCGGGATTGACCTGCCCGCGCTGGACGCCATCTCCAATGCGTAAGAAAGCGAGGTAAACCGCAATGACAAACCAAGTCACCGTGTCCCTGACGCTGAACGAAATCGCGCAGACGCTTGGGAGCTATTACCGACTGTACAACCGCCAGAAAGCGATTGCCGAAGAACGCCGCGACAGCGGAGAGCCTTTTGAGGCTGTGGAGTCGGCGGAACGTCTGGCCAACACGCTTCAAAGTCAAATCCTTGCGATTGAATCCATGCTTTCCCGGCAATGCGGCCTGTTGTTCGAGCGTTTTTACGAAGACAAGCCCGTCCATCAGTACAAGGAAGTCACCGTCAGCGCCTACAACCCCTACAGCGAGGAAGGCGTGTTCACGATTTACAGCCGCGAGGAAGACATCACAGCCGAAAAGCGGCGCGAGGCGGAACGGGCGGCGGGAGGCGGAACGTAAAAGTGTTCCGGTCGGGGTCACTCGCTGTACGGAGCGACAATATAAGCCCCGGTCAACGGTTTGCGACTTTGACCGGGGCGGGGAAAGAAGCCGCTCACGGCGGCGAATGAAGGGAGTTGATAGTATGGCAAGAAAGAAAAATTCGGAGGTTCCCACCGATAAGGAGATTCTGGCAATGGAATCTGTTCCCACAAACGTAGCGGGGCTGTATATCGGCATGAGCGCGACCACGCTAACCAACGCCCTGCGTCAGCAACGCGCCCCGTTCGGGTTCGCGGTGCGGAACGAGGAGCTTGGGTCGTGGGCGTACAACATCAGTCCGGGCCTGCTGGTGGCCTACAAGCGCGGGACGCTTCCCACGTACCAGTTGAAGGAAATCATCAATCTGGCGGCGGAAGGCGTGGACCGGGTTATCTCAGCGCGTATGTCCGGGATGAACAAAATCACGGAGGCCATCGGCAAGGCTCTTGGCGCGTGACATTGGAAAGGAGAGCGGCGCAATGAAAACGCTGGACGAACTGTTGAAGGAACTGAAAGGGATTGGGCGCGAAATCCGCAACGTCCAACGGGCTTGCGGTTACGATGACTGTAGCGACCTGTCCCGGCTGGAGATTCCCATGCGGGACGCTGACGGCCTGTTCCTGTGGGACGAACTGCAAGGCGTCATGAACAAACTCGCCGACGTGCAGTCCGCGATTGAGTATCTGTCCCTTCCGGTAAAGGTTGAGGGCGTTCTCCGTATGGGCAAGAACGACCGCTACTGTCTCAAGGGAACGGAACTGCCGTGCGGAAGTTCCCTTGAGATTCTCGTGAAGGATGACTACCACGACGTTCCCTACTGGCGCCCCGGACGGATTGAGCATGACGGCGAACGCTACTACTTCACGGGGGCGAAACAGATGTCCTTGAAGGGCGCGAAAGCGCGGATTCGCGGATGAGCGCCGGGACGACTATCGCGGACTTCCTTGAACTGCTGGACTACGCGCAGGAGCGTTACGCGACCGCGCAGGATGAGGAACAGGAAGCCAACGCCGAAACGCAGGACATTCTGCACTCCATTGAGTTCCAATGGTACGACCCCCGCAGGACGGCGCGTCTGACGCGGAAATTGAGCGAGATTCGCCAGAAGCGGCGGATAGCGAAAGAGGACCTTGAAATCGCCGGACTGATTGTGAATTTCGCGCACGCCAACGGCGCGTTCGTCAAAGCCTTGAAGCGTCTTCATGGCGAAGTCCAGAGTACGGAGCGGATACAGGCGCAACGCTCCTACCAGTTCCGAACGGACATTATGTATGAGTATCTAAAACCGGAGGATTCCGCGCCGCTAAAAGAGGACGAACCGGAAAGCGGCGGCGGACAAGACAAGGAGGCGCATAGCGAATGAGCGACTTTTTAGGCTGGCCGTCACTTGGCGGCGGGAGCCGGACGCCGTATTTTCCCCCGCTCTACGGCGCGGTCGAGTG
>JAFSOM010000321.1 GCA_017447005.1 Oscillibacter sp. | reverse complement strand
CGTCCGCGCCTGTCAACCGGAACGCGGCGCGTCTCCGTCAGGCGGTATGCGTGTAATAATCGTTGGCAAGTTGCGCGGAATCGAACCCTTCCCCCTGTCCCCCTTCCCTTTCAGGGACGGGGGAACGAAATCCGAAAGGTCGATAAGAAAAACAAATCTCAATCGAAAACGCGCTAAAAATCCAAAATTTAAGATTCCGCGTCCATTTTCCGTACCCCCGCCCCTGAAAGGGGAGGGGGACAGGGGGAGGGGTTTTCCGTCCATCCGTTCGCTTGCCAATTAAAATTTTACGCATACGTCAAGCTCTTGACGCCGCAAGCGTCAGCGGGTATAATGTCGGCGTATTCCACAGACGGGAGGCGGTCACATGGCGGATACGTGGGAACAATTGGAGCGGGAATGTAACGGGTGCCGCGTCTGTCCGCTGGGCGAACGCCGGCAACATCTCGTATTCGGCGACGGCGCCCGCGACGCCGAAATCATGTTCATCGGCGAGGGACCCGGACAGCGCGAGGACGAACAAGGCGTTCCGTTCGTCGGCCCCGCCGGACAACTCCTCAATGAAATGATGGAAATTATCGGCCTTGACCGTTCCAAAGTCTATATCGCCAATATCGTGAAATGCCGTCCGCCGGGAAACCGCGACCCCGCCCATGAGGAACAACTCGCCTGTCTGCCGTGGTTACGGCGTCAGACGGCGTTACTGCGTCCGAAAATGATAGTCTGTCTGGGCCGTATCGCGGCGCAAGTCGTCATCAAGCCGGACTTCCGCATCACGCGGGAACACGGACAATGGACGCAAAAGGCGGGCGTATGGCTCACGGCGATATATCACCCGTCGGCGCTGTTGCGGGACGTGAGCAAACGTCCGGAAACGTTCGTCGACCTGAAAGCGATACAGGCCAAGGCGCGGGAACTCTGTACGCGTACCGACCTTTCCACGCCGTGACGCCTACGCCGCGCCGCCTTCCCTCTGACGGGAGGGCTTTTTTGTCGCAACGCCGCAAAGTTTCAAAGATTACGCTATAGTCCTTGCCTTCCCCCGTTTACGGGGGAAGGTGGCGCGCAGCGCCGGATGAGGGCAAGTTTCATCTCGCTTACCCCCTCTCCCTGTCCCCCTCCCCTTTCAGGGGCGGGGGAAGGATGTTTGAAAAGTTGCGCTGTCCCTATCCTCCCCCTTTGGAGGAGGGTAAGGAGGTGGCGTGTGTGGGGCGGTTTGCCCCCCTCTGTCACTTCGTGACATCTCCCCCCAAAGGGGGCGACAAAGGCGCGTCAACCGTTCAGGCGGACTGATTCTTTTTCAGTTCCTTAATAAAGGCCGAGACGTAAGAAAAGCAGACTCCATAGGAACATCGTCAGCGAGCAAAACAGGCTTGTCATCACGACAATATCGCCCGCTAAATCGGCGTCGCCGCCCATTTGCTGGGCCATCGTGAACGAGTTCCCGGCGGCGGAGGACGCGAACAGCGCCATGAGCGTGACGAACTCAAGCCCCCGGAATCCCATCAGCGCGGCGACGCCGAGCGTAAGCGCCGGTACGATAACCAGTCTCCCGAGACATACGGCGAGCAGTTCGCGCAGATGGGAACGGGCGTTCCCGAACCGGAAAAACGCGCCGAGCAGAAAGAGCAGTAGGGGACTGGCCGACTGTCCCATCTGCCGGACGGCGAGCGCGACGGGTTCGGGTAACGTCAGTCCCGTGAAGAGAAACGCCGCGCCCGCCACGCTTCCGAGTAGGAGCGGATTTTGCAGGATGTTCAGGAGTACGCGTTTTTTATCGGGCGTTTCGCCATTGTAGGCCTCCAGCGTGGCGACGGCGAGGATATTAAACAGCGGGACTATCAGCGCGCCGCATACCGCGATACATCCGAGACTTTCCCCGGGCATGAGGCCTTCCGCGAACGAAAGCCCGATAATCAGAAAATTGGAGCGGTAGAGGCCCTGTATCACGACGCCGCGACGGTTGCGCTGTCCGACAAAGAAACGGGCGTAGAGCCAGCTCAAAGCGTACACGCACAGCACGCCGACGACGGAGTAAGCGAGTAAGGCCGGACGAATCGCCGAGGTAATGTCGGACTGATAGACGTTGTAAAAGCACATCACGGGCATAAAGGCGCGGTAGGCCATTTTATTCATGATGGGAATGTCGGCTTCCCGGACAAATCCGGCGCGTTTGGAGGCGTAGCCCGCCATGATGATAAGAAACGCGGGCAATACCGCCCGGAGACATAGCGTGAAACTGTTCACAGAAAATCGCCTTCTTTCGGGGAAATTCGCTAAACGGCCCTATTATAACAACGCCGCGCCGGGATTGCAATCAAAAATCGGCGTCGCGGCGGGAGATAATTTTCCCCCCGTTCCGGCATAAGCGTCAAGCCGGATAAAACTTGCCCTCATCCGGCGCTGCGCGCCACCTTCCCCCGTAAACGGGGGAAGGATAACCTTGCAAGCAAAATCGTTATAAATTTTCCTCATTCCGGAAAGAATCAAAGAATTTCAGAAGCAAATGTTGTCAGGTTTGCCCTTCCCCCGGAACGGGG
>JAFSOM010000320.1 GCA_017447005.1 Oscillibacter sp. | reverse complement strand
GGCCACCCTCCCCCAAAGGGTGAGGGCATGGACGGCGCAACCCTTTAGGCAGTTTGTTTTGCGCAAGTCCTCGCTTGGTTTGCAAGCGCTTTCCGTTCATACCGTACAGGGCTGGGATTTGTCCGGCCCTGTATTTTGCGCCTTCGGGGGCCTGTCCCGACGCCGGAAACAATTTTTCCCAAATCTTCGACTTTCCCTTTGCTTTTTCGTCATCTTGTGATATACTGCTTGGCGGTAAAACCGTGAAAGGAGTTGCCCGATTATGGAACCCATGGATTTGACCGAAACCACATTGGAACGAAACGATGTCTTTCAGGGCCGCATTTTCTCCGTACACGTGGACAAAGTGCGCCTTCCCAATGGAAAAACGTCCGTCCGGGAAGTGATTGAGCACGGCGGCGGCGCGGCGGTTCTCGCCCTTGACGAACAGAACAACGTCCTTGTCGTGACGCAGTACCGCTATACTTTCGGACGCGCCCTGCTGGAAATTCCCGCCGGAAAGCTCGACCGTCCCGGGGAAGACCCCGCCGACGCCGCGCTGCGCGAACTCAAAGAGGAAACCGGGGCCACCCCCGACGACTTCCGCCCGCTGGGCTATATTCTCCCCTCGCCGGGGTGCTACTCCGAAAAGCTCTACATCTACCTCGCCCGCGGACTGCATTTCGGCGAACAGCATTTGGACGAGAACGAGTTTCTCAACGTCACGCGCATTCCGTTCGACGAGCTTTTCCGCCGCTGTATGGACGGGGAAATTGAGGACGCGAAAACCGTGATAGCCGTCTTAAAAACAAAACTGCTCTTGGATTTGTAAGCGACGATTCAAGGCGTAAGGGAGGACGCATGGACACTCAAAAAACCATACTGATTGTGGAAGACGAAAAGAATATTGTGGACATTCTGCGCTTTAACCTCCAGCGTTCCGGCTACGCGACGGTTGAGGCCTATGACGGCGCCGACGGGCTTGCCAAGGCGCGGAACGCCAACCCCGATTTAATCTTGTTAGATGTCATGTTGCCGAATATGAACGGCTTCGAGGTCTGCAAGACGCTCCGCGACGAGGGAAACAACGTGCCCGTGATTATCCTGACGGCGCGGGAAGAGGAAGAGGATAAAGTGCGCGGACTGGAAATCGGCGCCGACGACTACATCACCAAACCGTTTTCCATGCGGGAACTTGTGGCGCGTGTGGGGGCCAATATCCGCCGCACAACGTCGCTTTCGCCCGCGCCCGAGAACGCTTCCGGCGCCTCGTCGCTCTCCGGCGAACTGTCCATCAACGCCGAAAGCCATATGGTTTTCCGCGCCGGACGCCCCATCGACCTGACGCAACGCGAATATGACCTGCTGACGTTCCTCGCCGCCAATCCCAACCGCGTCTATTCCCGCGTCGACCTCATGGAACAGGTCTGGAACTACGGCTACGTCGGCGACGACGTGCGTACCGTGGATGTCACCGTCCGGCGGTTACGGGAGAAGATTGAGGAAAACCCCGCCAGCCCCGTGTATATCCGTACCCGGCGCGGCATGGGCTATTATTTCTCGTCCGGCGCGGAGGCGTAACGGCGTTTCCGTCCGCAAGGCGCGCCCGCTTACGGGGAAAACCGTACCGACGGCGGACGCGTAAAGGCATTGCAATTCGCAAACGTGAGGGGGCGTTTCATGTTCCGAAGTCTGCACATGAAACTGAGCATGATTATGCTCTTGCTGATTGGCGCGCAAGTGGCCATTGTGGGCACGTTCCTGACCAGCGGCGTGAGCAGTTTCTACATGAACAGCTTTTACCGACAATTAGACAGCGTGTTCGGCCTCGAACAGCGGGAATTTGTCGCCGATTTGCGCTCCGCCGCCGGGGACGATAACGGCGCCGAAAGCCTGCGGAAAATGCTCGACGCCAACGCCGGGCCGCTCGGCATTGACTACCACAGCCGCAATTATTTCGTGCTCGACGGCGTAACCGGAAAATGGCTCGCCGGGTCCGCCAACGCCGACGCCCTGCCCATAGAACAAAGTCCGAACCTGTTGACGGCGCGGGCCGCCGTGGCGCGTGGCGACGCCTCCGCCGTGGGCGACGAGAGTTACCTTGACGCCGAATACATGGACGCCGCGATTCCGATTCTCTCCGATGAGCAGTCGTTCATTATCTACATTCTGGACAGTCAGGAGACGCTTTCGGGTCTCAACCGGCAACTGTTCCATATTATTCTGCAATCGCTAATAGTGGGCCTGCTTATTACCGCGCTGTTAAGTTTCCTGCTCTCCAAAGCGATGGTCGGGCCGCTGGAACGTCTAACCGCCGGGGCGGAGGAAGTCGCCGCCGGGAAATTCGGAAAGGCCCTGCCCGTGGAATCCGCCGACGAAATCGGTATCCTGACGGGCACGTTTAACGAAATGGCGGGCGCGCTCCATACGACGCTTGCCGCAATGGAAAACGAGCGCACAAAACTGGATACCGTCTTTCTGTATATGACCGACGGCGTGGTCGCGTTCGACATGTCCGGAAACGTGATTCACTGCAACCCCGCCGCAACGAATATGTTACAGCGCAAAGTGGAGACCGGAAGCCGCTATGACGAGTTATTCGGCGGCCTGTTCGCGTTCGGCGACGTGCTCGCGCTGAAGCGTCCGCGCCACGCCGAAGGGGAAATGATGGTCGGCGAACGTACTCTTGAACTGTTGCTCGCGCCGTTTTCACATCAGGAGTTAGGCGGCGTGCTGGCGGTGCTCCATGACGTGACCGAACGTCACCGTAATGAGGAACGGCGTAAGGAGTTTGTCGCCAACGTCTCCCACGAACTGCGCACGCCGCTGACGAACGTCCGCAGTTACGCCGAGACGCTCCGCGACGCCGAAGGAAGCATTCCGCCGGAGATGTCTAACGGCTTTCTGGACATTATCATCAACGAGACCGACCGCATGACGCATATCGTACAGGATTTGTTGATTCTCTCGCGTTTGGACGCCGGAAACACGGAAGTCGCCTTCACGCGCTTTCCGTTTCAGGAGGCGATTGAAAGCGTGGTACGCGCCAACGCGCTTAACGCCAAAACGCGGAATCATGAGTTGTCCTTCCAACCGGAAGGGGCGTTGCCGTACATCGAGGGCGACCGGAACCGTTTGGAACAGGTGATGATGAACATCATCGGCAACGCGATAAAGTACACGCCGGACGGCGGACATATCCGCGTGACGGCGGGACTGACCGGCGACCGGAAACAGGTCTGGATGGACGTTTGGGACGACGGAATCGGCATTCCGGAGGAATCGCGGGGGCGTATCTTTGAGCGCTTCTACCGCGTCGACAAAGCGCGCTCGCGGGAATCGGGCGGTACGGGCCTCGGACTGTCCATCGCGTGGGAGATTGTACAGCGTCACAAGGGCGCGTTGACGCTCCCGCCGCATGACGGCCCGGGGACGACTATCCGACTGACCTTGCCCGTCACGCAAAAGCCGCGCAAGTCCCGCGACGCCGCGCAAACGGATTCCGTCGAACGGAACGCGTATTCCGTGGATACGGACGAACGGGACGCGTATTCCGTCGGTACGGACGAACGGGACGCGTATTCCGTCGGTATGGACGAACGGAACGCGTATTCCGTTGATACGGACGAACGGAACGCGTATTCCGGGAAGGGCGGCGCGTCATGAACGAACAGAAACGGGCGGAACTGGATTTCCGTCAAAATGTCGTCATTACTCTCTTGTCCATGCTGGCCGTGGCCCTGTTCGCCCGGACGGAATTGTTTCATCTCGGCTGGGAAATGCTCTCAAGCGACTTCGCCGTAACGGAGCCGTCCGCGCAGGAACAGCAGGAGACGACCGCGAACGCCCTCACCCTTCCGGTACGCGTCGCCGCGACGGGCGTCTACGGCGGCGTCTACGGGCGTTACGTCATCGTCAATATGACCACCGGGTCAAGGTCCTTCCGTACCGTGCGGGGCCTGTTCGCAAGCGCGTTGCGGGAGGCGCGTCCGTTTGAGCGAATGTCGGAGGCGGCCTTTTTGGACGCTCTGCGCGGCGCGTCGCTGTATCTGGACTTCCTGACGCCTCTGCCGCTGTCCGTGCTGTCCGGCCTGACGGGCGCGGCGCTGTCCGACGAGCGCGACACGCGCTCCGTCGCCTTGGCGCGTACGCCCGACGGCGTGAAACTGTGCCTCTGGGACGGCGCCGACACGTATTCCTGCCGGACGGCGGCGGTCTCTTGGCGCGAACTGGAGGACATTGTCAGCCGTTACGAACTGGGCAACGGCTTTTTCGCTTCCGACCTCTACGACGTGGAGGACGACTACCGAACCGTCGCGCCGCTCTCGCTCTTCCCGGAACAACTCCCGGAACTTCCTGTCTACGTTTCCAGCAGTAACTTGCCGGACGCCGACCAGCTTCTTTCGGCGTTCCGCTTCAATCCCCTCACCAAGTCGCGCTATACGGAGGCCAGCGGAACGGAAGTCATTATGGAGGGCGGGCGGAGTATCCGTATCCGGCCCAACGGCAACGTCTACTATCAGGACAGCGGACGCGGAGACTTGACCATCGAAAGCGCCGAGGAGCGTCCGACAGGCTGGGAAGCCGTCACGGAATGCGCCGCCTTGCTCAATCAGATACTTGTCCCGCAAGGGTTCGCGTCCGTCAGTCCGCTGGAAGTGCGGCGGGATAATCGCTTGCTGACCTTGCGTTTCGGCTACGCCCTCGACAGTGTCCCCGTGTTCCACGCCGACGGCGGCCCCGCCGCCACGGTCACGCTTGACCAGCGGAAAGTTATCTCCGTGGAACTCCGTCCGCGCCGCTACACGGTCAGCAATACGGATTCCCTTCTGCTTCCGCTCCCGCAGACGCTCGGCGTCGCCGGACTGCATCCCGGCGCGGAATTGTGCTTGGGCTATTACGATACGGGCGGCTCGCGTCTCAACGCGCAGTGGGTTTCACTGGTCAGCGCGGCGCCGGACTGACGCCGCGCCGGGGGGAGTTTCATGGAACGCTATCAGCTCAAACGCGTCATCATCATCATTCTGGCGATTCTCAACGGCTTTCTGGGGCTTGATTTGGTTCGTCAGCGCATTTCGGAGAGCGCGTC
>JAFSOM010000319.1 GCA_017447005.1 Oscillibacter sp. | reverse complement strand
GAGACACCATTACCGTCATAGAGAAGGTATACAATAGGGACGGCGCGTCAAGGGCAACTTATTTTAATCCGACGTTCACTATGCAAGCGGAGAAATCAGAGGAAAATTTCTAATCGCCGGAACCTTTATTATCGCCCATGCCTTATCATTCCCGGCTATTATGTGAGATTGAATAATAGGGCGGCTCATTTTTATCGGAAGTGTTCTGGAAAATAGCCCCTCAAAAAAACGGTTTGCCTTTCAAATCGTCTGTGCCAATGTCGGCATTTTTCAGCAAAGAAACCCATGATAAACGGCGGTCACCGATAGTTTTGCACATCAAACTTTGCCTAATCTTGTTATAGGAACATTCCTAATAGCCACTTCGCCAGCAATGATTCGGAATATCGTTTTCGCCGAATCGCTGTTTAGGGAGGTCCCTAATACCCCAGACTGTCCGCTTCGCGTCCAGTCGAACGCGCCTGCGGCGCGGCTTTTTCGTTGCAAATAAAACCGTTTGCCAGAAGAAGCCGGCAAACAGTAATTGGAAAAAGCTCTGATTAATTATTCAGCATCTCTTTTTCCAATGCTCTGTAATCTACCTTTCCCCTTTGCGTTCGAGGCAAGGTAGAGCGGTACTCAACTGAATGTGGAACCATATAGGCCGGAAGCGATTCTCGACAGAGAGAAAGTATTTGCTTTGTGACTTGCTCTGATTCCACATATTTTGATTTAAGCAAAACTATTGCTTTAGCATAATTAATTCGCTTGTCATCAGGAATGCCAACGACACAACATAATTCAACGGAAGGATGGGAAAGAATAACTTTCTCAACCCGGTCAGGAAATATTTTTGTAACTTGTGAATCTTCATCTCGTGTCATTATCAGACGCTTGATTCGTCCTGTCACAAACAAAATTCCGTCCCGATTCATATACCCCAAATCGCCAGTATGCAACCAGCGTAGATTGTCGGAATGAATTTTTATTATATTATCCGTAGCGACTTTATTGTTATAGTAGCCGAGCATAATCGTATCCCCAGAAAAACAAATCTCCCCTTCTTGCAAATAAGACAGTTCGTTTTGGGTTCCCGGTTCAACAATTTTACAATTTATCTGTGGAAACGGTGCGCCCACGCCTCCAGAGATTATAGTACCTCCTACTGCGCAGGTTGCGGCACTTACTGTTTCTGTTGCGCCTAATCCGGTGCCAAGTTTGGTTTTTACGCCGTGCGAATGCAACAGTTCATTTACGGCGTTTTCTATACTGGGATTCATAGCTTCTCCGCCATAATATATTTGGAGAATACATGACAAATCCGCTTTTCTGACTTTGTCATCTTGAAGCAAAATCTCCAAGTAAGCCGGAATGGTATGGATATAAGTGGGATGATATTTGCTGACATACTCGGCGAACTTGTCAGGCTCATATTTTGGAATTAACTGTACCTCAAAGCCTAATGCAAGTCCCTCAAGCATCCCTTGAACTAAACTATAATTCACAAAAGGAGGTAATACAGTAAAGAAGCGACCGTCTCGTACAAGTGAAATGCTCTTAACAACCTGCCATATTAAAGCGTTGATGTTCCTGTCTGAACACATCACGCCTTTAGGCTCTCCTGTGGTGCCGCCCGTATGTGAAATAATGGCGGTTTCATTGTGATTCTTACGAACGAGTGGAATATCCTCACCTGACCCCGCTTTTATAAAGCCTTTCCAAGTTATAAATCGAGAATGGGCGGGAAGGTCGAGTTTCTTGCTCCTTAAATTATATAATGCCTTCATGGTAAGCGGCATGGAATCTCCAATGGTTACTACAATGGCGCGTCTAACATTTGTCGATTCTAAAGAATCACAGATGATTTCATAGGTTTTGTCAAATATGACGCATACCTCACTATTGACTTCCCGAAGATAGCTAATCAGTTCCGATTTCCCGGCAAGCGGATGAATCATATTCGCCACAGCGCCAATCATATTCAAAGCGTATACGGCGTACAGCGCTTCAGGTACGCTCGGCAAAGCAATAGTGACAATATCACGCTCTTTTACGCCGAGCGCGACAAAACCTTTGGCTGTCGCGTGGATATTGTCGAAGAGCGCACGATATGTGATTCTATTTCCCAGATAGTTAATGGCTATCCTGTCAGTGCTGTCCCTATTGTTTTGCAACAGATATTCATAAAGCGTGAGTTCAGGTATCTTTCCGTTAATCGCCTCGTCACTATAATACTGCAACCAAGGTTTTTCTACGGAAGGATATTCATTTCGATTGTTATCCATCAGCGTATACTCACCCCTTCAGCAAGTAGCGCGAAAAATATTCCTGTGCAATTATGATTACACAAAAGTGTACGTTCTTACAACTCCAAAACGAATATCTGGATGTTCATTTTATGGTGAAAATTTTCTAAAATTGGGTATTGACATCATCATAAATTTGTGATATATTAGCAATAAGTTCTTGCTTTGGCTTTTTGTAAGAACGTACACGTTTTTGTAATTCAGGTCACTTTTAACAAAGTGGCTTTTTTGTTTTTCCTGCGCTGGGCGTTACGTGCCGCTGTGTCCATGACGTGCATGTTGGCGTCACGTTACCACAACAGGCCTGCCGTGACATTCGTGGATTGATAGCGATTGTTCATACTCTTATAGCGGCTCTGTGTCCGCGCCTGACCTCATGTCGGCACGTCGCCACGTCCCGGCGCACCAGCGCCACCGTGTCCGCGACGTTCATATTGCTGTCACGACGCCCAGCGTTACGTTCGTGATTTGATAGCGTTTGTTCGTACTCTGATGGCGACGCTGTGTCCGCGCACGACATCATTTCGGCGCGTCGCTATGTTGCGACGCACTCGCGCCAGCGTGTCCGCGACGTTCATATTGCTGTCACGACGCCCAACGTTACGTTCGTGATTTGATAGCGTTTGTTCGTACTCTGATGGCGACGCTGTG
>JAFSOM010000318.1 GCA_017447005.1 Oscillibacter sp. | reverse complement strand
GTTGAAGAAAATCAGGGCGTTGTAGGACAGCATTTTCAGATGATGCGTCTTGAAAAATTCGCCGAGGTCTTCCAGCGTGTACAGGCCCTTGGGGAGTTCGCGGTCAAGGCATTCCGACTGGATGTCGATATAGTCAAAGCCGTACTTCTCGCACAGTTTCAGGTCTTCCAGTACGGAATGATTCTCGCAGAAACGATTGCAACCCTCATTGAAGCCGATTTTCATACGTTCTCTTCTCCTTGATGTCCGGATAGGGCGGCCCCGTAAGACCGCCCGTTTTCGTTATTGAGAATGCGGATTATTTGCCAAGCAATTCCTTTTCGATACGCTCGCGGGCTTCCGGCGCCTGCTTATCCATCTTCTCCGGGAATCCGAAGTAGGACACGCAGATGATATTATCGCCGCCGGCCTTGGGCGCGTCGGGCTTCAACTGCTTGTTGGCGAAGTCCATATCGCGCAACGTCTCGAAAATGCCGTCGAAGTCAACCTCGCCCTCGCCCATGGCGGTGTGCTGATGAATCGTCACGTCGGCGCGGCCTCTGGCGTTCAGCCACGGCGGATTGAGGATATAGCGGCAGTCCTTGGTTTGATTCCACGTATCCGCAAGCAGGACGTGGGTCAGTTCGTCCCCGGCGTAGCGGAGCATATGCCGAACGTCGCCCTTGCCTTGGTCATAGAAAAAGCCGTGGGAGGCGGAGTAGACGTAGCCCAGATTCTTGGAGCGGAACGACTTCACAATGTCGCAGGCCTCATCGTTCAATTCCACGAAGTCATAGGGGTGGGACTGTAACTCTACCCGGATGTCGTACTTTTCGATAATCGGCAACAGTTCCTCCATGGAACGGAAAAACATCCCGTTGCAAATCTCCTGCTGATTGGGGTCGCCGGAAAATTCCGTATTCACGACGCGGACGCCCATGCTGTCGGCGATTTCGAGAATCCGTTTCCAGTTCGCCACGGCGTGCTGACGCTGTTCCTCGGTCGGGCCGGACCAGCGGTAAACCACGATGAACGAAGAGATGTTCAGGCCCGTATCTTTCAGGGCCTTGCGGTACTCGTCCTCGCACTCTTTCGAGAAAAGCGGGTGCTTATAGAACGGGTTAATGCGCGGGTGCGGGGACTGCTCAATGTACTTGAATCCCCAGTCAGCAACCTTGCGAACCATGTCGGTAATGCCGTACTGCTTGGCGAGCACGTCAACGTCAAACGCGATTTTCATATAAAAACTCCTTCCTGAACGCGTACGGGAACGGAATCCGCCTTCCGTCCCCCGCTTTCGGGACAGGGAACGGAGGCGCAAGAGGCTTTTTCGCTTACTTCTGATAGAAATCGGGCGTTCCTCCGGTCTCGACCTTCTCAAACGCGCCCGTCGTCTGCGACTTTACCAGCGCGTCGGCGGTGATGGACGCCACATAGCCGTCCCACGCGGACGAACCGCCCGTTTTGCCCTGCAAGGCATGGTCAACCCAGTCCTGAATCTCCACGTCATAGGAATCAATAAAGCGGAGAATCCAGTTATCCTCAATCTTGGTGGAAACCTTGTTGTCATAGCGAACCGTCGGGAAGGACGGGCACGGCAGATTGATTACGCCGTTTTCGCACACGACTTCACAGTTAATGTCATAGCCGAAACCGTCGTTGACGTTGACTTCCAGCACGGTGACAATTCCGCCCTTGGTCTTGAGAATCATCACCTGCGGGTCCTGCAAGCCCTCATGCGCTTTCGCGGAACGGCGCGGCATGACGCACTGCACTTCGTCCCATTCGTCGTTAATCAGCCACGGGAGCACGTCAATTTCGTGAATGGCGGTATCCGTGACGGCCATCGCGGTGGTATAGCTGTCGGCGACGCCGTCGGCGCGGTGCGTGCACTTGACAATCATCGGCGCGCCGAACTTGCCCGAATCGAGCAGTTCCTTGACCTGACGGTAGCCCCGGTCATAGCGGCGCATAAAACCAACCTGTACGAGATGTTTCCCGGATTCCATTTCCGCTTCGATAACTTCGCGGCAGTCGGAGGCGGCGTTGGCGAGAGGCTTTTCGCAGAATACGGGCTTTCCGGCCTTGATAGCGGCGATAACGGGGCCTTTGTGGAACTGTCCCGGCGTCGTGACCATGACGGCGTTTACATCGGGGTCGGCGATAGCTTCGTTGAAGTCCTTGTACTGCTTCGTACCGGGGCCGGCGATTTCAGCGCATTTCTGCAAATTGGCTTCCACCACGTCGCACACCGCCACGACACGCGCCCCGCGAATGCGGTTCTGAACGCGCTCAATGTGTTCGCGGGCAATCATGCCGCAGCCTACCACGCAAATTCTCAGTTCATCCATACCTGTCGAGCCTCCTGTAAAAGATAAGAGATGTTGCCGGATTAGAGGGAAATGTTGCCCGGAGAAAGAGAAGCGATTGCCGGGAAACGGGACTTTGATAGGGCCGTCCGGGAATCGCGTCGGAACGGCGTTGCCAGTGAAAACCGTGCGCCCGTTGTTGCGCACATTATACATGAATGTGCACGTGAACACAAGCGAAACTTGCTGAAATATTGAACAAATTTTCCGGTTGAAATTTATGGAATCTCCCTAAAGCGGCAAAAGCCGGAGCGGACGGAAAATGCCCGCTAACGCATTTCCCGTAAAAAGCAATCTATCGTCCCTATTCGGATGGATTGTCCGTCAATCCGATAAGGTAATCGGACGACACTTTGTAAAAGCGGCAAAGACGGATTAAATCGTCAATTTTCAGTTCAGCCCTACCGGATTCAATATGGCTGTAACCCTGCTGAGACTTATTCAGGATTTTTCCTATCTGCGCCTGCGTGAAATCCCGGTCTTCCCGGACATGTCTAATACGGGTGCGATAATCCAACTGTCCCACCCCCGCATAAAGTTTAACATACTCAATCTTTGAGTATTGACAAATACTCAAAGATTGAGTATAATAACCGGAGACAGGAAAAATCCGTCGAATAAGCGGATGAATTTCCGCTGAATATCGTGTAACGCATTCGGAGGGAATTGTATGGAAATGGAACTTGTCGAAACGCTGGAGGAAATCAGAAACAATATGCGCACGCTTGACCGCTATCTCGATAACAAGCGCGAGCCGGAGTATTCTTACGCGCTGTCCAGAATCAAAAAGGGCACTTGCTTCATTGCCGATGACAGTTCCGGGGCGTACCGATTTTATCCCAGCAGATTTATCGGCTATGTCAATAACACCATGAGCCGCCATGAAAACAACGAGTATAAAAACGGCAGGGAAACAAATCCGGCGATTTCTGAGATTTTAGGACGGAACGTTTCCGCCAACGCCGAACTTGAACAGGCATACCGGGAATATTGCCGACGCTTAGGGTTTGAGCCGAACGAAAAAGGCGCTTTCGGAGTACATCGCAAATACTGGAAACTCGACTAATACGCAATCAGGCCGGACGGGAAAAATACCTGTCCGGCCTTGCATATGCGCGTTATTCTGTTGTAGTTTCGTAGCGGGAAGCGCGTCAGATTGTACGTTCCATCATGCGGCAGAGGAGGATAGCGGCGGCGCCGCGGCGTACCGTCTCCCCGGCGTTATACGCGCCTTGTACGACGCCTAAGCCTTGCGCCAAAGCCGCGTAGCCAATCTCGGCGGCGGGAATGCTGTCCTTGTCGGTATAGCCAACCGTGAAAATGCCGTTGAGGTTCGCAATGGCGCGGTATCCGCCGCAGTCAAGCAACAGTTTCACGAGTTCGCCACGCGTCATGACCGTGTCCTCGTGACGCTCTTCGGGGGTCAGGCCGCCCATGCTGTAAATCGTACTGTAAACGTTGTTCTTCTCCTCGTCGGTCACGTCGTCGGGATTGAGCCGCCAGCCGTGCGTGGAGGCAATCAGGCAGACGGCGTCCCACTGCGTCAGGCTGATGTTCGGGCGGAACTCCCCGCCGATATAGCCGACGCCGTACTCGGCGAGTTTCTTGATTTCGGCGACAGCTTCCGTGCCGTCGATGTCGGAGTAGAGGATTTCGTTGTCCACGGCTTCGGGCTGTACGGGCTTTCCGGTTTTGGCGTCAATGCCGGGGCAGTTGTCCTCGCGTTCCAGTCCGTAACTGAGGAACAGAATCTGGAAACGCTCATAGCCCAGCGAGACAAGACGCGCTTCCGCGTCGCCGCCCGTCAGCGGGTCGAGCTTGCGCGACATGCTACGGTATGCCAGCGTCGTGGTATAGGTGTCCATCCACGCGTCAATGGCGGTTTGCATGGATACGAGATTGTCCGTACTGTCAAAGTTTACTTCGTCGTCCCACGTGAAGGACAGGCCGCAGACCGCGCCCGTATCGCAGTCGATTTGAATCACGCAGTTGTTTTCGGGGAACAGGTAGCCGTTTTCCTTACGCGTAAAGGTAAAGCTGTAGGACGGGGCGCCGCGTTCGATTTCGTCGCCGATGTCGCGCAGGGGCAGGGCGTCGGCGTGGGGCGTGTAGCGCGACAGGAACTCTTCCGCGATAGACTGCGCTCCGGAAAGTTTTACTTTCGGCGTGCGGTCTTCGTCCCAGCGTCCGTAACTGTTCAGGGACTTTACTTCGCCCGTGCGGGCGTCGACATAGAAAGTACGGTCGGAACGGAACGCGCTACCGCTGATTTTCGCGTTGGCGGCGGCGTCCCCGGTCGTGTAACGGATGGTGCAATAGATGTTTTCGGTTTTGTCGGCGTTCTTGACAAGGCGATAGTTCGCCGTGGCGATTTTATAATCGTCCAGTTGATACGCCTTTTCCGTGCGGATT
>JAFSOM010000317.1 GCA_017447005.1 Oscillibacter sp. | reverse complement strand
TTTTGAGCGGCGGTCGGGATGTGGTCGTTGATATTGCGCAGGAAGCCGGACGGGTCGCCATAGGTGAAGTTGTCATAAGTTCCGATTAACAGCGCGCCGGTATGCGTAATTTTTTCGCATTGGGAAAAATCGCCGTCCGGCTCCACAAAGACGTTGTTCAGCAGACCGGAAAACTGCCAGTCATAGGCCGTGTACGCGATGCACTCCACCCAGCCCATGAACGGAAACGGGAGCATTTGATTCCCGTCGCCGCGCTCCACTTGCTTGCGAATGATTCCTTTTTCCCGTTCCGTGACGCCCGACATCATATAGGTAAGATTCGCGGGACTGAGCAGTAGAAAATGTTCCACGCGTTTGTCATGGTGACGGGAAAGGTAGTAGATCACTTTATTCGCGCCGAGGGAATGTCCGGCGAGAATGATATGGCGGTAGCCCGCGCTTTCGGCGTAATCAAGATACGCGCCAATATCCTCGTCGGTGTAGTAAAAGCGCTCGTTCCATGAGCCGATGATTTCCTCCCGCCCGGTCACGACATTGCGCGTCCGTATCTGGCTGAACGCATCGTTCGTCTGCGCGTAAAGGAAATCAATCCCGCCGTCGTTCAGCGTGTCCCCGATGTTATAATAAAACGGATTGGAATAGAAATTTCCGTGGATACCGGTAATGGCGATAACGATGGTATCGGCGTCGCGTTCCGCTTTGAACAGGACGCCGTTCAACACCACGCCGCGCTTTGCGGCGACATTGCACTCTTTCATCATGGGATTCACCTTCTGAAAACGCAACGGTGGGACGGGGAGGAATAGCAGGCGTTGCAGGATACGCACTTTGACGCGTCGCTTTCGTCGTTCCGGAATCTGTTCGGAAGGTCGGGTTCCCGCAGTAACGGACGCGAGAGCGACAGAAACGCGATGTCCGTACTGTTGAGCGCGGCCTCCATGCTGGAAAGGCTCCGCCAGCCGCCCACTACAATGATGGGAATCTTGACCTGCGCCGCAAGTTCCGCCCCGAACGGCGCGAAATAGCCCTCGCCGATACCGGCGCGGACGCCCTGCACGGATGTGCCGTTGCCGCTGACCTCAATGGAGTCAATGCCCGCCGCCGCGAGCACCTTGCAGATGTTCAGGCTTTCCGTTTCATCCAGACCGTGATACTGAAAGTCACTGCTGTTTATTTTCGCCGTCACATGAAGCCCCGGCGCGGCGGCGCGGATTTCGCGGAGAATATCAAGCAAAATCCGTATCCGCTTTTCGGTCGAGCCTCCGTAAGCGTCCGAACGGTGATTGAACGCGGGACTGATAAAGCGGCTGAGGAAAAAGAAATGCGCCGCGTGAATCTGTACGCCGTCGAAACCGGCGTTTTTTGCGCGTCTCGCGGCGTCCGCGAACATTCGGATAACTTCCCGCACTTCCTCCGCCGTCATGTCATCCGGCTCTTTCAGCCTGTCGCGGCGGTAATAGCCGCCCAGCGCAAGTTGCGCGATAACCGGACAATTTTCCTTATGAATCAAATCGACCAGCTTTTGATACTGCGGAATCAGTTCGTCACGGGAAAGGCGCATCATGCCGCCAAAGTAGCGGTCATTATCCGCCACGCTCGTGAAGCCCGTGATAATGGCCCCGACGCCGCCTTTCGCCAGTTCGTCGTAAATTTCGTAAGCCTCCTCCGTAACGCCGCCGTCCGGGAGCGCGACGCCCTCCCATGTCGCGGAGCGCACAAGACGGTTTTTCAGCGTCAGAGCGCCGAGTTTCGCTGTTTCAAACAGTTTCTTCATAAATTCGCGTCCTCCAAAATAAGAACCTTGATTTCCTGCGTTCCCCTGATTTCCGGCTGTCCCGAACCGTCGCTTAAACGGTATTTCAAATCAATGCGGACGCCGTTTTTTTGCGGAGTCAGCCGATAGGCGTCCGTATGGAGCAAAAACCCGCGCCGGAAAGAGAGGGCGTCGTATTTTACGACAGTCTCCGTCAGAGGGTCAAAGAGCATATCCGACGTAACGCCGCCTACGCGGTGTAATAACATCGCCGATTCCGTCGCTTCAACCGCAACTTGTGTCAACGCATTGCCCGCGTAATCCGTATAAACAATGCAATGAGCGCCGTCCTTTTGCCGATATTCTCCCTGATACGCGTAATCCGTCTCCTCGCCGTCGATGACGCTTCGTAGCCGGATAGACGCTTTGCGCGTCTCCATATTCTTCCCCACATTTCTTTTCACAACTTAACTGTTTAGCAGTCGCCGGAGCTGTAACCCGGCGACTGCGCGTATCGGAAGATTAGATTTTCCGGCCAACCTCATTGTCGTCCGCAACGGAGCGCATGATATTTCCGGGGCTTCTCCGGGCGTCGCCCACAACATAGACTTCTTTTCCGCTGTCCTTCAGGGCGTTATAGAGGCTGTTGTTTTCCACAAAGCCGGTAGCCATAATCACCGTATCGGCGGGGAGTTCCTGCGTGGAGCCGTCTTTTTCAATCAGGACGGAATTTTCCCGAATCTCCTTCAAGGCGCTCGACAGACGAATGTCCGCTTTGTAATAGTTCAGCAAATCCTGCAACATCAGGACCACAGCGGCGGAAACAGGCTCCTTGCCGCCCGCCATCAGGCCATTCAGAAACTCCACCACCGCGACACGTTTGCCGTCTCTGAGCAGTTCGTAAGCGACTTCGCAACCTACCTGCCCGCCGCCGACCACAACGACGTTCTGTCCAATCTCCGCCTTGCCGAGCAGGGCGTCAATGGCTGTGGTCACGTTTTCGCGCTCCACGCCGGGGATTCGCGGAATCTTGGGAAACGCGCCCGTGGAAATTACAAAGGCGTCCGCGTCCAGATTCTTCACATCATCGACAGAAAATTCCCGGTTCAATTCGACTTTCACTCCGGCTTCCCGGATGTCTTTCTCGAACCATTTCAGCAGTCTGCGGGACGCGTTTTTGTAATCCGGCACATTGGCGACCAGCGTCATGCCGCCCAATCGGTCAGCCTTCTCATAAATGGTCACGTCATGTCCGCGCCGCGCCGCAATCCGGGCGACTTCCATGCCGCCTACGCCGCCGCCGATAACCGCCACTTTTTTCGGCGTCTCCGCGGGAATCAACGCTTGTTCCGCCTCGTGAAACAGATTGGCATTGACGGCGCAGAGCATTGTTTTTCCGGCGAAAATGCGACCAATACAGCCGACATTACAGCCAATGCAGGGACGAATATCCTCCGGTTTCCCGGACGCGGCCTTGTTGACCCAGTCCGAGTCGGCTAAAAGCGCCCGTCCGAGCGCGACCGCCGTGATTTTCCCCTCGCGGATGGCCTCGTCCGCCATTTCGGGACGGATGATTTTACCCGGACAAATCACGGGGATTCCCACCGCTTTGGTCAGCGGCGCCACATCGTCAAGCCACAGCCCTTCTTTGTGGTACATGGGCGGATAGAGCCAGTGGAACGCGTCATAGGAACCGTTGCCCATCAGGAACGCGTCATAACCGGCCTCTTACAGTTTCTTTCCCATCGCAACGGATTCTTCTATGTCGCGTCCGTATTCCCGGTAG
>JAFSOM010000316.1 GCA_017447005.1 Oscillibacter sp. | reverse complement strand
GCGCTTCGTTTTCGCGGTTACGCGTCTGTTCCAGTTTGTCCTTCGCGTCCCGGTACGTTCTGGCGTACACATACCCGTAGACCGCCTTACCGCTTTCGGAGTAGGCCTTGATGTATCGGCCTTCCCATCTGCCGTCTTTCCGCTTGTGGAGATTTTTACCCGTTCTGGGCATATTGCGGCACCTCCCTTCCTTTTGACTATAATCCTGACTGCAAATAGACGGCAAAAAGGTTATTTTAGCCCCTGATTTTTCCTGTATCTGTCAAATTTGAACAAAATATCAAAAATTTCACGAAACGCCTATTGACAAAACCTGATAAAGCTGGTAAAATGACGCTGATTTGACCTGAAGAAGTTCGGGTGGGTCTTTCGTAGAGTAGGTTACTCTACGAAACTTGAAGTTGTGTTAGATTGAATGCAAAAAATGGCGATTGATTAGGATGCGCCATATACACACTAAGCCTCAAATATGTGCTTAGTGTGCTGTATATTCTTGCGCTATATCATCATTTCATGCCTTGTTGACCACATTATATTTTGAATACAATCTTCTATAATTTGGATTTTCAGCAAGTATATTGGGGTCACCGATGATTGGAGTTTTGCATATATGCCTGATGTGCAGTCTGTAAATTATAAAGAATACGAATTCCTTGTTTTCAACTGTCTTATGCGCATGGAAGAAATTCTGAAACAAGGTGCGCTTAACATCGAAACAGGATGGATTTCAACAAAGCTGGAAGCCGTTCGTAACAATCTGGCCTGCCGGAAATTCCGAGTTGCTGTATTGGGGGAATTTGACAGAGGAAAAAGCAGTTTTTTAAATGCCATCTTGGGACGCAAGGTTCTTCCTGTCAGCATGAAGCCTTCCACCGCCGCAATATGTCGAATCACTTATGGAGACAGTCCGTGCGCGTGGATTAAGACGCTGAGTCAGGAAAAGAAAAGTATCCCCATTGATGAACTGGAACAGTATATCACCAAACTGACCGCCAAGTCCTCCAAAGAGGCCGAGAGGATTGAAGAAGCGGTTGTGGAGTATCCGACCATTATCTGTCGGAACGGGGTGGATTTGATTGACACGCCCGGATTAAATGACGAGGAAAATATGAGTGTTCTCTCCTTAAGTCTGCTGGAGAATATTGACCTTGCCATTTTTGTCCTCAACGCCCAGTATCCGTTCAGTCTTACCGAGGCAGAATTTGTCACGGACTTGGTTGAAAGTGAACACATAAAAAACATTATATTTGCTGTTACGCATATGGATTTGATTTGCGAGGATGAAGATGAGGCGGAAGATTTGCAGGTAAGGGAGGAACTGCTGGCAGATGTGAGAAAGCGGATTTCACAGAGCGTTCTCGATAGTCTGCTGAAACGGTTCCATCAGGAAAACAGCTCCTGCGTTCAAAAATACCATCGTATTTTTGACAATCCCATTCTTTATCCTGTTTCTTCATTGATTGCATTGAAAGCGCACAAATTCAATCGGCTGGATCTTTTGAAAGCGAGCGGATTTCAAAAGCTGAATGATGAATTGCCTCAGATTATTATCCGCAATCAGAATGAAAGCGTTATTTTAAATGCTTTGACGGAATTGAGCGGACTGACAGAATCCTGTTTAACCCAGATCGAGGCTTCCCGTCAGAAAACGGAGGATACAATTCATACGCTCTCCGAGGTGAAACTCCATTTCGCACAGTACGCCTACAGTCGCACAAACGGGTATTTCAAGTGTCTAAAAGAGTCTCTTCAAGCTGACACTCTTCGCCTGACCAAAAACGAGGATATGTTCAGAAAAGGCTTTGCTGTCGCATTGAGCCATCTGAAGACATTGAGCATCCACGAGCTTCGCAAACTCCTTCAGCCAGTATGCGGAGAACTTTTTCAATCGTTCAATCAAATGGCAGATTCCTCGCAAAAAGCTGTTTGGGACAACAAATTGCAACAAGATTTAGAACCAGCCGCAACAGAAATCATGGAAACCCTTCAGAAAATGCTCAAGCCGATAGTGGAAATAACCTCCATAATGGTGCCCGTATTCGAGCATTTTCATGAAAATTTAGCTCCAGAGGGAGAGCCAGAGGAGCGGGAACGCTTCTTCTGGGAGAAAGATCCCATCCCCACTCTCGCGGAAATAGGAGAAAATTGGGATGTGATGTCTCATGTGATGGAGGTAGTACGCACATCACTGAAGAGCTATCAGGAGCGGCGTTGTCGGCAGGTTGAGCGCGTATGTGGAGACTTCCAGCAAAGTCTCGACGAGCGGATTCAAAATCTCGTCGTTTCCGTCTATCAAAAATCTGGACAGGTAGAGAAGGACCTCGCAAATTCCATCACACAAAATCACATAGAGGAAATCTCGCAACCCTTTTTTGCCTTGCAAACAGAGATTACAAACTTACGGGAAAATTTCCTGAATAGTCTCGCCGTTGCTACGTCTATTGACGTGAAACCGGAAACGTGAAATTGGGGGAGTTGCTGTTTTCAGGGCTTTCAAAGCCCAAAACGCAACGGATACGGGAAGGAGCGGTCATCAATGGTATGCCCGAAGTGTGGGAAACAGATTCCTGACAGCGTGAAGTTTTGCGGTTACTGCGGCGCAAAACAGTCTGGAACTCTAAAATGTACCTGTGGTGAGGAAATCCCGGATGGAATGTTATTCTGTCCAAACTGCGGAAGGAGAGCGGTTTTTCCGACCGCGCCGCAGGTTGTGAAATCCGCCGCGCCGCAATCTTTCAAGGCCTCCCGCACAGGGAAATTTTTGAAGAAAATGCTCATGATGACGCGCTATCCGGGGACGCCCAAAGCGTCTATGAATTCACGCGGGGTGGGGACGCTGGAGATTTACGATAATCGGTTGATATACCATCTGCTTTTGGATAAAGCCGAATATTCGTTTGATGAAATCGCCTCTGTTGACATGGGCAAATATCTCGGCGTGTACTCGTCCATTCAGATTTTCTTGCATGACGGGAGCGTATGGTCGTTCGTCCCGGCCATTCCCGGAGACGGCGGCGTCTCGGAGGCGGTGGGTCTAATCCGCAGGTTCCTGTAGACGGAAATCAGGCTGTTCACACGGAACGTAAGCGTCAGGAAAGGGGATATACGGACATTGATTTGTCAGAAATGCGGCAGGGAGATTGAAGATAAGGCCAAATTCTGCAAGTTTTGCGGCGCGTCTCAATCTGCGCGGCCTTCTCCCGCGAGTTGCTGTCCCCATTGCGGTGCACCCGTGTCGGAGGGGCAGTTGTTCTGTGAGAAATGCGGCATGAGAATCAGCGGTTCTCCTAATCCTAAGCCTTCCGATGATTCAAAAAGCGAGCCTTCCGATACGAAGTCGGAGCCTATCCTAAAAGCCACAATCGCTTATCGCCATAACCAGCACACAGAAGCGGCGAAGCAATGCGTACTGTCGTTGTATCACGACAGGGTGGAGATTTTAGAATCCGGTGGGCTTGGATTTGTAGCCTTGGCAATTACGTGCGCTACACTCGCTGCCATGTTCTTCATGACAGGGGCTATCGATGATGAATTGGCAGCCATGTTTATGCTGGGATGGCTTTGCATTGCTTTAACGATACTCTTTGCTTCACTCGCAAAAAACGCGCAGAAAGGCGTGAAGCCTGTTTCCGTGCGATGGGAAGATTTAGCGCGAATAGAACCGGGAGAGGTAACATGGGGTTCCCAGTTGTTGGACTTTCGCCTGAAAAGCGGAGAGTTTTACAGCATGGTGTTTCCCAAGAAAGCACTTCCTGACTGGATGGACATGATTCGCATACAACGGGAGGGACAACATTGAATGCGGCGAGCCATTACACGGAACCCCATCAGAATTCTGCGGATTATCAGGAAATCACATGGAATGTCGCCTCCAATTTGTCCCAAATGTCCGCGCTGTGCGGACAAAT
>JAFSOM010000315.1 GCA_017447005.1 Oscillibacter sp. | reverse complement strand
CCTCGACTGCTTTCAGGCGTCGGTTTGCGGATTATCGCAGAGTTCGCGTAACGGACAGGCGGCGCATTTGGGAGCGCGGGCCGTACAGGTATCGCGCCCGAAGAGCACCATTCGGTGACAGAAGTTCGAGGACTCCTCCGGCGGAAGCGCGTCCCGTAACTGACGTTCGACTTTCACGGGGTCTTTGGCGCCGTCGGTGATTCCGAGGCGGCCCGTGATACGGATACAGTGGGTGTCGCAGACGTAAGCGGGTTTGCCGTACACGTCGCCGAGAATCAGATTGGCGGTTTTGCGTCCGACGCCGGGCAGGGCCGTCAGTTCCTCCATGGTACCGGGAACTTTGCCGCCGTGCTTTTCCAGTAATGCTTTCGCGCAGGCGACAATGTCGCGGGATTTGCCGTTGAAGAATCCGCAGGAGTGGATGTACTCCCCGACTTCTTTCGGGTCGGCTTGCGCGAAGCTCTCCAGCGTGGGGAAACGGGCGTAGAGCGCGGGCGTGACGCGGTTGACGCGCTCATCGGTACACTGGGCCGAGAGACGCACGGCGAAGAGCAGTTCGTAGTCTTTCTCGTATTGCAGGGAGCAGAGCGCGTCGGGGTAGAGGCCCTTTAGAATGTCGATGATATTACGTATCTGGGTTTCGGTTTTCATGAGGAATCCTCCAATGGGAAGGTCGTATTTTCCGGGGACGCCGGACATAAGATGATGTACGGACATAGGAAGGAGAAAGCGCGATGAAACTGGCGTATTTTGACGCGCACTGTGACACGTTGAGCCGCTGTCTGCGCACGGGCGAAAACCTCTGGAACGCGTCCGGGCAATGCAGTCTGGAAAAGCTGTCGCGTTACGAGCCGTTCGGACAGGTATTCGCCATTTTCGCGGACAGCGCCAAGACGCCGGACATACGCGAAACGGCGCGGGCGCAGGCGGCTTTGTTCCGACGCGAAAAGGCGCGGTACGCGGAGAAGATGAAACGGGCGGCGCTGTCGGTCGAGGGCGGGGAACTGCTGGGATGTGACCCGGAAGCGTTGGACGAGGCGCAAAGCTGGGGCGTGCGTGCGGTCAACGTGACATGGAATCACGCGAACAAACTTTCGGGCAGTCACGCGGAGGATTCCGGACGCGGCTTGACGGATACCGGACGGGCGTTTGTACGCCGCGCAAGGGAACTTGGAATTTTTATTGACGCGTCGCACCTGTCGGACAGAGGATTCTTTGACGTTGCGGAGATGGGCCTAGGGCCGTTACTGGCGAGCCATTCCAACAGTCGGGCAATCTGTCCGCACACGCGCAACCTGACCGACGACCAATTCCGCGTGATTCGGGACAGCGGCGGCTTTGTGGGAATCAACGCGTACCGGGCGTTTGTCGGCGGGGATGAATCCATGGAGGCGTTGCTACGCCACTTTGACCATTTTCTGGACATGGACGGCGCGTCCTGCGTGGGTCTCGGTTCCGACTGGGACGGCGGCATTACCGGGGCCGGAGACTTGCGCGGCGTCGAGGATATGGAACGCCTAGCCGACGCGATGGAGCGGCGCGGATACGGCGCGGCGGTGATTCACGATATTTTCTACGGCAATCTGTCGCGCTTCTTGGGGATTGCGTAAGGCGCGGCGTATGGGGCCGGGTGGGGACGTTCCCCCCTCTGTCACTTCGTGACATCTCCCTCCGTTCCGGGGGCGACAACGGCGCGTCAATCGCACAGTTTAAAATCCGACGGGAGGCGGCGAAGATGAAAACATTGCCCGTACTATGCGGCGGGGAGCGTGTCGGCGACGCCGAACGGGAAGACGACCGCCTTTACATTCGCGTGACGGTACGCGCCGCGTTACGCCGGGGGCTATGGTGCGCGTGGGGAATCGGCGGGCGCGGGGAGGTGCGCATAGGCGTACTGGAACCCGTGAACGGGGAAAGCGTGATTTCGCGTCGATTTTCGCGGCGTTCTCTGGCGGACACGGGGGAACTTGTGAAAGTGGAACTGCGTCCGGCGTCGGAGAGCGGAAACGGGACGAATACGGCAATAGACGGAAACGGGACGAATACGGCGGCGGACGGAAACGTAACAAATACGGCGGCGGGCGTGACCGGGACGAGTACGGCGAACATAAGCGCAACGAACGCGGGCGCGTGGACGCGTACCGGGACGGCGCGGTTATTCCGGAGTTTGCGTTTCCAGCGGCGGTTACGGAACACGCGGGAGGCCCTCACGCGCACGGATGGCGACCGCCGACGCATCGCGCTGATACGCGAGGAGGACGCGCCGTTTCCGATACCGGAGTTGTTTTGTCTGGCGACGCCGGCGCGAATCGGGGCGCGGGACTACTGGGTGTTCGCCTTTGACCGTCAGGAATGGCCCGTGCTGTAATCCTATGCCATTCGATTAGGGCGTTTGCGGAACCCCTCCCCCTGTCCCCCTCCCCTTTCAGGGGCGGGGGAACGAATCTTTTCAGCGTGTTGCAATTCCGCCAAGTCCCCCCTGAAAGGGGGGATTTAGGGGGGTTACACGTAAAGTTAATGACATTGGGATTTAGAGGGGGGTCCACGCAAAGTTAATGACATTGGGATT
>JAFSOM010000314.1 GCA_017447005.1 Oscillibacter sp. | reverse complement strand
GCTCAGGTATTCCTGACAGCGTTTTTTCAGATGATACCAGTCCAAAATGACGCGATACAGATGAAACGCGAATATTTCCGTGATGTTTGACAGGAGATTGCTTGCCCCGTCAATGAAGAAAACAAGCGACCGATTCCGTAGCATTCCCTTATCCAATAAGTATGCTAAGACAAAAAGAAACGCCTTTTTCATCCCAACGCAAGTAAAGATTCTTTCACCCTCACGGGATTGAACCAGCGCGTTCGTACTCCATACAAAGGCTCCGTTTTTCTGATTTTCCGCCGCGCGATGTTCCTTTTGATGCCTTACTCCCACATCATCCGCGGCAATATAAACCGTATTTTCCGGGGACTCCGTTTCCGTTTGCGACGCCTTGAGCCGTTCGTCCTCCTCCCGACGCCCCGCATTGATTTTTTCGATGGCTCTGGCGACAGCCTCCGACTTTTCTTCCGGCTTCGCCGCTTCGCGCAACGTGGGCGGCAGTTCTTTCTCCGAACGCGGCTTTCCGCTCTCCGGGTCAAAGCCATGCTTACGCAAGCGCGTTTCCGCTTCCCGCGTCGCGCTTTCCTCCGCTTTCTTTCCCAACCGCTGGCATAAATCAAGATAAGTCCTGAATTTTATTCCCTCTTCCGCGCCCCTGCGTAACAGCCGGTTCAGCAGTTCCAGCCCTTTGCGATAACTTAAAGACGCGCCCGCCAATAACGCCAACTCCAAATGACAGAGCGAATAAAGCCGTTCCTGCGGTTTTCCATCCGGCGTAATCGAGGCGGCGTTTTCCATGGAAATGCGTCCAATTTCCGCCTCTATTTCACGTCTTTTTCCTCCTTCAGCCCCTTTTTTAACGCTGTCGCGGCATTCAGGTAACATTCCGTGATTTCCTCCGCCGCCTGATTGCGCGCTTCCAGCGCCGCTCTTTCATATTGGTCGAATATCTCATAGAAACGGCTTTTGTCGCCGAACTCTTCCGGATTCGGAACCGCCGTTTCGACCTCTATCGGCATGGAAACGCGCTCTCCGTTATCGTCTATCATCTCCGCCGTAAAACGCAGTCGCATAGTCTCATCCTCTTTCTGACATGAAAATCCTCTTCTTTGAGGTTTCTTTATCGTACTCTATTTTGTCTGTCTTTTCAATCCACCCGCTCAGGTAGCATTTTTTCTGGTATGCTGATTTGTGGGAACTGCGGGCGGCGGCTGGCCGGAAGCCGCTATAAGACGGGCGGCAGACTGTACCTGTATTACAAATGCAACGCCGCATATTTCCGCGCTGACTTCTGCACACGCAGACAGCGGCTCCGGGAGGACACGCTGGAGGACTGGTTGCTGGCGAACACCGAAACGGAATTGGAAAGCCAGCGGCTGGAATCGGAAGCCAAAGCGGAAGCTCAGGAACGCAAGGCGCCGGACCGGGCGACTATCCTCCGTAAGATGAACCGTCTGAAAGACCTGTATGTGAATGAGCTTGTCGACTTGGAGCAGTACAGGGCCGATTACGAACGGTACAACGCCCAGCTTGCGGCGGCGGACGCGGCGGCAAGGAATCCTGTGCGCCTGCCGGATTTTCAGGCAATCAAGGAGAAAGTCACGGGAATCGAGACGTTCTATCAGGATTTAAGCGCGGAAGAGCGTCAGTCATTTTGGCGCGGCCTGATTCGGGAAATCCGGGTTGACCTTGACGATTCTATCCATATTTTTTTCAAGTGAATTTGTACTAAAGCCTAGTAACCTACACATTCTTGTAAATTGGGTCACTTTTAACAAAGTGGCTTTTTTGTTTGTCTTGCGCTGAATGTCACGCGTCGCCGCGTCCGTGACGTGCGTGTCGGCGTTACGCTTACACGACAGGTTCGCCGTCATGTTCGCGGATTGGTAGCGGTTGTTCGCAGTCTGATAGCGACGCCGCGTCCGTCGCCTGACCTCATGTCGGCATGTCGCCGCTCCCCGACGCACCCACGCCGCCGTGTCCGTGATGT
>JAFSOM010000313.1 GCA_017447005.1 Oscillibacter sp. | reverse complement strand
TTTGGCTAATAATCCAACCGCAAAAGACGCCGTTCTTCTGCGCATGGAGGGAATTACAAAGTCATTCCCGGGCGTCAAGGCGCTCGACGGCGTGTCGCTGACCGTCCGGGCCGGAACGGTTCACGCCCTCATGGGCGAAAACGGCGCGGGGAAATCCACCCTCATGAAATGTCTGTTCGGCGTCTACAACAAGGACGGCGGACACATCTATCTGGAAGGACGGGAAATCAACTTCAAGAACTCCAAGGACGCGCTCGAAAACGGCGTCGCCATGGTACATCAGGAACTCAATCAGGCGCTCAAACGCAACGTCATGGACAATATCTGGCTGGGCCGTTATCCTATGAACGGGCCGTTCGTGTCGGAAGCGAAAATGTATCAGGATACCGTCGCGGTATTCGAGGACTTGGGAATCCATGTCGACCCGACAACCATTATGTCAACCATGCCGGTTTCGCAACGGCAGATGGTCGAAATCGCCAAGGCCGTTTCTTATAACTCGAAAATCATCGTGTTCGACGAGCCGACTTCCTCTTTGACCGAGGAGGAGGTGGAACACCTGTTCCGCATTATCAATATGCTCCGGAACCGCGGCTGCGGCATTATCTATATCTCCCACAAGATGGATGAGATTTTACGCATTTCCGACGACATTACCGTTATGCGCGACGGCGCGTGGGTCGCCACGGAACCCGTCGCCAATATGACCATGGAAAAGATTATCAAGCTCATGGTCGGACGCGAACTGACGAACCGTTTCCCGCTGAAAGACAATGTGGTCAGCAAGGAAGTGTCGTTGTCCGTCCGGGGACTGACGGGGATGTATTCGTCGCTGACGGACGTTTCCTTCGACGCGCACAAGGGCGAAATTCTGGGTCTCGCGGGGCTGGACGGCTCCGGCAGAACCGAGACGCTGGAAACGATTTTCGGCGTTGCCGCGAAGAAAAGCGGTTCCGTCTCCCTCAACGGCAGGGACACGCCGAACCGCACGACCAAAGAGGCCGTCGCCAACGGTTTCGCGCTCCTGACGGAGGAACGCCGCGCAACCGGAATTTTCGGCATTTTGTCCATTCTGGAAAACACGGTCATTTCCAGTCTGAAAAACTATCTGCAAGGAATCTTTCTCAATCAGAAGAAGATGGAGGAAAGCGCCGACTGGTCCATTTCCGCCATGCGGATTAAGACGCCGAGCCAATCGACGCAAATCCGCGCTCTGTCGGGCGGCAATCAGCAGAAAGTCATTCTGGGCCGCTGGCTGTTGACCAATCCGGAAGCGCTGTTGCTCGACGAGCCGACACGCGGCATTGACGTGGGCGCAAAGTACGAAATTTATCAGCTTATCATCGACCTTGCGAAACAGGGGAAAACCGTTTTAATGGTTTCCTCCGAAATGCCGGAACTGCTGGGCGTGTGCGACCGGATACTGGTCATGTCCGGCGGGCGGCTGGCCGGAGAGGTCGACGCCAAAACCGCGACGCAGGAAGAAATTATGACCCTTGCGGCCAAGTACGTCTAAGGAGGAATCAACGTGGCGGAACAAACTACTACCTCTAACTCCACGCTCAAAAAAGGCCCCTTCCGCAAAATTCGCGCCGAAATCGACCACTTCAATACCCTGACAGGCAAAGACCGTCAGCGTTATGTCACGGACATGCTGTTCAATAACGCGATGTATATTATCATCGTGCTGGCGATTATCTTCATTGCCATTCGGGTACCGAGTTTCGTCTCCCTGTCCTCGATTGTGAACATCATCTCCCTGACGGCGTCGCGCCTGCCAATTGCGCTGGGCGTGGCGGGATGTATCGTGCTGGCGGGCACCGACATTTCCGCCGGACGCGCCGTCGGCCTCGCGGCCTGTATCGCCGGCTCCCTGCTCACGACCGCGAACAAGATTTTTCCCGGCATGGGCGTACAGCCCCTCCCGCTGGTCATTCTGATTGTCATCGCCGTAGGCGCGCTGATTGGCTTCGTCAACGGCTTTTGCATGGCCAAATTCAAGCTCCATCCCTATATCGTCACCCTGTCCACGCAGTTGATTCTCTACGGCACGATTCTGCTCTACCTGAAAATGGGCGACAACAACGGACAGACGCTGTCCAGCCTGTCGGAAGGCTACCGGAATCTGGTTGCCGGAACGCTCTTTACCATCGGCACTGTCGCCGTCCCGCGCTACGTCCTCTACGCGATAATTCTGGCGGCGGTGATGTGGGTTATCTGGAACAAGACCACGCTCGGAAAGAATATGTTCGCGGTCGGCTCGAACGAGGAAGCCGCGAACGTGTCCGGCGTGAACGTCATGCGGACGATTATTCTTGTGTTCGTCATGGCGGGCATTATGTATTCCATCACGGGATTCTTTGAGGGCGCCCGTATCGCCTCCATCAACGGCAACACCGGATTCAACTATGAGGCCGACGCAATCGCGGCTTGCGTTATCGGCGGCGTGTCGTTCGTGGGCGGTATCGGCAAAATCAGCGGCATTATCACGGGCGTTCTGCTCCTGCAAATCATCTTCACCGGGCTGAACTTCCTCTCCGTTGACCAGAACATCCTTTATATTATCAAAGGTCTCGTCATTCTGGTGGCGTGCGCCATTGATATGCGGAAATATCTGGTTCGCAAGTAAGCTATGTCGGAAGAGCGTCATTCGGAAACCCCGGAACTGCGCGGATTATACCGTCATGTGAACATCTCCGTCCGAACCCTTGACATTATCATTGTCGCGGGAATCGCCGCGATGATAATATTGGTCGTATGGTCAGCGTCGGGCGGCGGCTATTCGGTACGGTTCGATTCACGCGGCGGCTCGGATGTCCCGGCGCAGTCCGTCCGCTACGGGGAGGCTGTCGCGGAACCCGCGCCGCCGGAGCGGAACGGCTATTCCTTTGGCGGCTGGTACGTCGACGAGGCTTACAGCGTCCCGTGGGACTTCCAAACGAACCGCGTAGAGGGCGACTTGACCCTGTTTGCCCGCTGGATTCCCGATTCACAGTCATGAAAGTAATGGGGCTGTCTCAAACGATTGAGGCGGCCCCATTGCCCGTCCCCTCGTAAATCTTGACCCTTACGCCGATAGAGGAAATTTTGCGGTCCCAGATTCCCGCCGCTGTAATACAGGCTTTCGGAAACGTCCGTAAAAGGAGATTCCGTCGTATCCGCGCCCGCCGTAATCCGGGGTTTCGTATTCCCACGACATGTTATCGTTTGGATACGCGGTATCCGCGCCCGCGGGATTCAGTACGGGATACGCCACATTCCCGGCGTCGTCGCTCGGAATATATCCGGCATAGACATTCCCCTCCCCGACAGCGTTCGCCAGAGCTCCGCTCAACGCGCCCGGAACAAGATTCGGCGTCAGCATCCGCGCCGCTTTCCGGTAAATAACTGCTTGGCGTCCCGAAACCGGGAGGAATCAGCATACTTGTTTTCGCGGAAAACTTCTGTTGCCATAGCGACGTTTTCGGAAAATATTGACGCCTTTCGGGGCCTGTGGTATAATCCGGGCAAAAGTTAGATAAGAATAACTGGGGGAATGTCAGGTGTTGACGGCGGAGGATTTCCAAATCATAGCGCAATGCGACGTATTTCGGGACGTGGAAAGCCGGGAATTGCCGGACGCGCTCCGGTTTCTGGACGCGTATGACAGGGCCTACCAAAAAGGGGAGATGATTTTCCTGATTGGCGAACCCGTCCGCCACGCTGGAATTATGCTCAATGGCGCGGCGGAATTGAGCTTTCTGGATGAGAGCGACAACAGCGTCAACATGAACCATTTCGCAAAGGGCGCCATTTTTGGGGAATCGCTGGCTTGTTCCGGCGAGAACAAAAGCCCGGTGCAAATGGAGGCGCTGACGGATTGCAGGATTTTGTTTCTGCGTTTTGAAAACGTCCTGAACGCAAAGCGCTTGGACAGCGGCTATCAGGCGCGGATTGCGTCGAACCTGTTGCTCGATTTTGCGCGGCAGAATGTGTTTCTGAATCGAAAAATCCGAATATTAAGTCAGAAGAAACTCCGGGACAGAATGAAAGTTTTTCTGAGAAGTCAGGATATAGCGTATGACGGAACTGTGCGTATCGCGTTTAATCGCAACGAATTAGCGCGGTTTCTTGGCGTCAATCGTAGCGCGCTTTCCCGCGAGTTGTCTCTTATGCGCAAAGAGGGCCTCTTGTCGCTGAATGGAAAGAGTCTGCGGCTTTTAGATAAGAGCTTCCTCTTTGGCGAATCAAGCGAATTTTGAGATGCGTTTCCGTAATACGAGCGCACGTAAAAAGTTTGGCGACCAGTCGTCCGGGCAAGCGTGCGATGACTGCGGCAAGCGCAACGCCGATGACGCCCGCTCCGGATTCCGTTTGCCTCCCTGTTTGATGTTCTTCTCTCGTCACCGTTGTATGCGTAAAGTTTTCGTTGGCAAGTAAAAAAGCGGACGAAAAACCCCTCCCCCTGCCCCCACCCCTTTCAGGGGCGGAGGAACGCTCCCATATGCGTGAAATCTTTTAAAAGTTATTCAGGGGGCGTCCCTTTCCTTCCCACGACCTGCCATACGTTCTGTTCCCAGTCGCGTATGACCTGCCGATATACTCTTTGAATTGAAAGCATGGCTCTATGCGGCGCAAATCAAAATGATGAACGCGTCAGTTTCCATAGAATTTCATTACGAATTTATGATAACATATTTTCCGACAAAACGCAACCTCTTTTTATTGCGGCCAATGGTGACGTATGTGTATAGCAATCGTTGGCAAGTTGCGCAGAATCGAACCCTTCCCCCTGTCCCCCTTC
>JAFSOM010000312.1 GCA_017447005.1 Oscillibacter sp. | reverse complement strand
GGTTGACGCGCTGGCGGGCGTGGAAAGCCGCCAGCGTCTGGCCGCCGGGGTCAATGAGGAACTGGTCAGAAACGCCTGCGCGATGTCCTATGGGAAAAGCGTCCAAAACGTGACGGGAAACCGGGTTTTCAGACAAACGGTCATGAATAAGGTGCGGGAAAGCCATGTTCCGCTTTCTCTCGGCCTGCCCGCCCCCGCTCAGGCCGTCTCCCTTCCTGCCCGTTCCGGCAAAGTGACGCCCCTTTTCAATGCCCTCCGTCCCTTCTGACCCAAAAGTCCTACAATAACTTGACACCGACCTCAACAGGCCTAAACTTGACAAGGAGCGCGCTATCTGATAACATACGCGTATATGATTTGCGCATAGGAACAGGAGGCGCCCCATGAATCCTGAGGTATCGGAGAGCGTATTTCAACTGCTCGAAACAATCAGCGAAGGCCTTGCGGTTCTCCAGACCCGCGAGGACCCGAATTTGCAACAGGATATCTCCGCCGCAAGAGCGCGTGTAACGCAGGCGCTGGAAGCGGCGATGGATTGTTCCCTTGAGGAGAGAATTTGCATTTCCTCCCTTTCCGATGAGGATTGGCTGCGAACCGCTTTGCGGATTATGGAGGAAATTCTGGACCCGTTTCAACCGGTCAACCAGTACGACCGGGACTTTCTCAATCTGCTGGACGTTGTCTGGAAGAACTCAAAGCAAGACTTAGTGCAGTCAATGAAAGCAAGTATGGAACAACTGCGGCAGTCTTCCGAACCCGTCTATGTCGGTTTTGTCGAATATTTTGCGCGTTTTCCTTTGTGGGGCAGTCTGAACCCCGCCGCCGGCGACTATCAGACGCTGGAACTGCGCGCCGCTGTCCTCAAAGAGCACAGCTATGACTTTTTATGGCTCTACTGTCGTCTGGAAGATTACCTGTCCCGGCGCACGCTTACGGCAATCCTTCTCAACTGGCTTTCGCTCAATACGCAGTATCTAACTACTATCCGTTCCATATTCCCTGACTATTGGGAGCCGGATATTTTTCCGGACAATCGCGGCGATGTGATGGTAGACCTTGGCGCGTTCACTGGCGATTCCATTCAAAGTTACGTCCAATTCTACGGGGACGGATACCGGAAAATCTACGCTTATGAAATTTCCACAGGCAGTGCGGAGATTTTACGGCGGAATATGCGCAAGATGAGGTTTCACGATGTGGAAATCCGTCAAAAAGGCGCGGGGCGGGAATCGGGATGGATGTTTGTCCAGCCGAACGCCGACCCCTCCGCCAACCGTCTCTCCGATACGGGCCGCGGTCAGCGGGCGCAAATCGTCGCCTTGGACGACGATTTGGAGGAGACGCCCACATTGATTAAGATGGATATTGAAGGGGCGGAACAGTCGGCGTTACTGGGCAGTCAGCGGATGATTCGGGAACATCACCCGAAACTGGCCGTCTGCGTCTACCACGGGTATGAGGATTTGTGGAAAATTCCCGTTTTAATTGATACGATGTATCCCGACTACCAATTCTTTCTCCGGCACAACGGAGGAAACCTGATACCGACGGAATTTACGCTTCTGTGCAAACCGTAATTTTACGGGCGGACGCGAAAGCTCGAACATACGCCTTGTATCCGTATGCGTAAGATTATCGTTGGCAAGTAAACTTGCGGACTGAAAACCCCACCCCCTGCCCCCCCCTCCCCTTTCAGGGGCGGGGGTACGTGAAAATATGCGCTAAATATTCAAATTTTGAATTTTTAGCGCGTTTCCAACTGAAATTTGTTTTACTATCGGCTTTTCAGTTTTCGTTCCCCCGCCCCTGAAAGGGGAGGGGGGTCAGGGGGAGGGGGCCGATTGCGCGCAACCTGCCAACGATTCCTACACGCATACCTTGAATCCGCGCCGGAAAAACGGGGCTTGACAAACGCGGCGCCGACGGATACAATAAAGCCGCCGCAAGACAATCGAACACAGGGGCGCTGGAGGCTTCCGGCTGAGACGCGGACAAAGTTCCGTCCGCGAACCCTTGAACCTGTCCGGGTAATGCCGACGTAGGGAGTGACTGCGCCTCCTTGCCGCGTGACATCGTTCGGATGTTGCGCGGTTATTTGATAGAGCTGTCCGACGGTTCGGAAACGCGGAAACCGTCCGGCGGTTCGGAAGGAGCGAAAGATATGGATATGGATAAGAACAGCGGCGGACGCAACGCCAGACGGCGCAATCTCCGGCGGCTCACGGAAGGCGCGGTGATGGTAGCCGTCGCGCAAGTGTTGAGCATGATAATCCTGTGGAAACTCCCGCAAGGCGGCGCGGTGTGCCTGGGTATGCTCCCTATCTTCCTGTACGCCGTGCGCTGGGGACTCGGGCCGGGCCTGATGAGCGGCTTTGTGCTGGGCGTGTTGCAGTTCCTCTCCGACGGCGGAATCGCGCTCGGCTGGCAGTCGATTATTGGCGATTATCTGGTCGCCTACGCCGCGCTGGGCTTGGCGGGAATCTGTCACGGCTGGAAGTACGGCGTATTCCCCGGGACGCTTATCGGTTCGGCGGCGCGCTTTCTGGTGCATTACGTCGTCGGGGCCACGGTCTGGAAAGCCTACATGCCGCCGGAGTTCTTCGGCCTGACCATGACTTCCCCTTGGTTCTACTCCCTGCTCTATAACGGCTCGTATATGGCGCTCGACATGCTCTTATGCCTGCTCGTGTTCGCGCTGTTGCAAAAGCCTATGGGAAAGTACCTCGTCGGCGACGACATCCGCGCATAACGAAACCCCTCTCCCGCGTGACGGGAGAGGGCGCTTTTTCATTGTCAATCGCGGAAAGGGGAGGGGTTACGCAAACCCTTTCCCGTTTCCGCCCTTAGCCGGAAATCGGCTGACTGAGCGGCTTTTGGGTATCGGCGTCCAGCATAACCGCCCGGAGCGTTTTGGCGTCGGAAACGTCCAGTTTGACGCTGACAGTCGCCGCGCTACCCTTGGCAATGCGCGATTCGGCGACGGTCTCTATGGCGCAACGCAAAAACTTACCGCTGTCCGAATAGGCCGCAATCATCAGGACGCCGCCCGCGCCGGACTGGTTCGTAACGCTTACGCTGACCGTCCCGCCGTTACGCGTCAGCTTGTCCAGCGCGTACTCGCGCACGGGCGCCTCGGCGGCTTTCCACTGCGCGACGACGGCGGTATTTTCCGTAATTACGCACGCTTGCCCGGGCTGATACTCCGTCTGGTTGACCAGCCAGCAACGGAACGTCATCCCGGCGGGGGCCTTGAAGGTACATTCCGGGAGGGTAAACGCGCCGTTTTCGTTCGCCGCGATGGGCGAAATACTGCCGTCGCCGCCGTTGGCGGAGAAACTCGCCACGGGTACGGATGTCATGGACGCCTTCGCGGGGACAAAGGTTTGTCCGTCTATCGTCAGCGTGACGCCCGTCGCAAGGTCGGAGCCGTCCCCGGCGGTGATACCGCTGTAACGCGCCTCCCCGCTCACCTGCATGAACGTCAGGGCCTTGGTTAATACGGCGCCCGTCAGACGGACTTCCGCATTCTCCGCCGATTCCAGAGACGACGAGAGCGTAATGTCGTACAATTCGCCCGCCTGATTTTCGTCGATGACCACCATATTGAGTTCGCTTTCGTCGTCCACGGCGAACGTCACTTTGCTTGCGGTGGTCGATACGTCGGCGGACTGCTCCTCATGCGTGACCGACGCTTTAAAGGAATCGTCGCCCAACAGCCGCGGCCCGTCCGCGCTGGACACCGACGCGACGCGCTCCACGGTATACAAGTCCGGCGGAAGCCATACCGCCGCCGTTTGGGACTGCGCCCCGTCGCTGTCCGCCGTCAGGCCTAGCGTAATCATGGGGAACATATCGTCGCGGCCCGTTATCAGTTCGCCGCCCTGAATCGTGGCGATGGGCATGCCTTCCATATCGTAAATGCGGGCGTCGTCGTTGACGGTCAGCAGTTCCAGCTTGGAGGGCTTCCCGGCGCTCTTCGCCGCCCGCGTGTCCCAGACCTGACAGTAGTCGGCGTAGGGGATATACGAAATCCAACAGCCGGGAAACGCGCTTCCCCAGTCGTATTTGTCGTTCAGGTGATAATACCAGCCCGTAGCGGCCCCCGACACGTTGACGGACAGCGTCAAATAGCGTCCGGCGTCCTGCGGAAAGTTGCTGTCGTAGACGTACAGGCGGCTCTGCGTCGCGCTGACGCTCTCCAGCTTGTAGCCCAACAACGCGTGTCCGCCCTGCGGCCCGAATACCGCTATCACAACGGGATTCGCGCCCGTCTTGGCGAACTCGTCCACGGCGGCGCACAGGTCCGCTAACTGGTTCTTATGCGTCCGGTAGGCGTTCTGAATCACGGGCGAGTTCTGGCTGACCTGCATTAGCTCAATAAATTCCTGCAAGGACATGTACAGGGTCGTACTGTTATCGGAAAGTTTGAGTTTCAAGGGGGCGTCGGCGTCGGCGTTGAACGAGTTCGCGGCGATGTCGGCGTTGGAATGGAAAAACGCGGAGGTCGTGGAGACGCCGTAACAGTTGCCGCCCCACAGGCCCGCGAGCTTATAGAGCGTCTTAGAGAGGACTTTTCCGCCGAAGATGTGTTCGTAACGCGCCAAAGGAATCCGGTAATCTTTCGCGTAGCCGAAACCGGCGTGGGAGTTGGCGAACGGATAGGAGAGCTTTTCAATCGTGGGGACGTTGACCGGGCCGGGCGTCGTGGGCGTCGGGGTAGGCGTCGGCGTCGTGACGGTCAGCGTAAAGGGCGCGAACGCCGCTAGCGTGACGCGCTGATTTGCGCCGTCCGCGACATAGCTTCTTGCGGCGTCGAATATGAATTGCGTTGCGCCGTCCGCCGCGCCGCTCTTCACTTGGAACGCGAAACGCGCCATTACTACTTGACCGTTCGCCGCTATCGTTACGGGGTCGCCCGACGCGAAAGAGGCGATGTTCACGTAATCGTTGTTCGCGTTGACATTCGGCGAGGTCATCCAGTCGCCGGAGAAGTCCGCGCCCACCTCATAGGCGTTATTGCCGAAGAGGTTATAGAGTTCGAGTTTGTCCTTGTCATAGGAAAGCCGCGCCCCGAACGCGCCGATGTCTAGAACGGCGTTCGTATCATTCTTGAATCCAACCGTAAGCGCGACGATTTCGCCGGGTTTGGCGGAAGTCGCCGACGCCGCCGACGCGTTATAAGTTGTCGTACCCGCCGGGAAAACCTGCGCGGACAGAACCGACAGCTCGTCATTTCCCGCGGGCGTCGGCGCGGGTATGCTCTCGTGCTTTACGTTGTTGAGCAAAGCGTAATTCTCCGCGTAACTGCCCTCATAGACGGTCAGCGTCAGACGGGAACATCCGCTGAACGCGGACTCCCCGATTTTCGTCACGCTTTGGGGAACCGTGAGAGACGTTAAGCGGGAACATCCGCTGAACGCGCTCGCGCCGATTTCCGTCAGGTCATTGGGAAGATTCGCCCGCTCCAAATAGTTGCACCCGATAAAAGCGCGGTCGCCGATACTGGTCACGCTGTCGGCGATTGTGACGGAATTGAACGAGAACTGAAAATCGCTGTACGCTCCGTAAAACGCGTGTGCGCCAATCCGCGTGACGCCCTCCGGAATGACTACGCGGCGGATGGTATCTCGATACTTCATCCATGGCGCCGTGGTATAATAGTGAAAGGTCATGTAAGATACCATCTTGCTTGTCGTCTCATAGTCCTTCATCGGGCCGGAGCCGCGAAACGTCAGCGTCCCGTCCTCGTCCAGCGTCCATAGCAAGTCCTGCGCGTTCGCCGCGCCGCAAGTCCCGCTGGCTACCGTGGCCGACAGTAGTTCCGCCGTGTCCGTATCGGGCGACGCGTCCGCCTCCGACGCAAACGCCGCCGGAAGCGTCAGAAGCATACAGCATACGCACAGTACGCCGAGCCAGTACTTTTTCAAGAAAAGCCCTCCTTTGTGTCATATTCCGCGGGCGGCGTCCCGCCCCTGATAAGCCGATAGAAAATTATACCGCATCCGGCGGGAATTTACAAGAGCGCAAGCCGCCCAATATCCGGACGGCTTGCGGTTTTTATACTTTCAGATACGCGACGCTGTAGGGCGGGAGTTCGCAACCGTTATTCAGGGCGACGGCTTTTCCGGTCAACAGGTCTATGGCCTTGTTCGTCCCGGCGCTGAAATGCGCGAAATAGGCGCGGTCGTCGGCGTTCACCGCGACGTAAACCGTCTCCCGCGCCGTCTGACGCCGGAACACCGTCTGACGGTTCGTCAGAACCACGTCCTGAAAATCGCCCTGACATAAGGCGTCGCTCTCCCTGTGCGCCTTCGCTAACGCCGCGATATGGTCGGTCAAATCGTTCCACTCCGGCGCGTCGAACGCCGGACGTAAATTATCGTCGCTCCCGCGCTCTTTCGCCGCCTTCACGCCCCATTCGCTGCCGTAGTACAAGCACGGTATCCCCGGCATACCGAACATCAAACCGTAAATCAGCGGCAAATGTTTCGGGTTCTGCAATACGCTTGCGATACGGCCCACGTCGTGATTGTCCACGAAACAGAGCAAATGTTTTCCCTTGTAGAGCGTCCAGTACTCCGGCCCGAACTGCCGTTTCAGACTGTGCACAATCTCAAAGAGATTCATGGAATTGAAACTGGAGTACAGGCCCTTGTAGCACTCGTAATTCGTGCAACTGTGGAGCATGTCGGCGTTGACCCACTGGTTATAGTCGCCGTGGAGGGTTTCGCCCAACAAGAAGAAGTCGTTTTTCACTTCGCAGGACACCCGGCGCAGACGCTTTAAAAAGTCCTTGTCGAGACTGTAGGCCACGTCAAGGCGCAGACCGTCAATGTCGAACTCCTTGACCCAGAAGCGCACGCAGTCGAGCAGATAATCCGTGACCGCCGGGTTACGCAGATTCAACTT
>JAFSOM010000034.1 GCA_017447005.1 Oscillibacter sp. | reverse complement strand
GGCATTACCAACGTCGTCTCGCCCACGGAGTTTGACCCCTACGGGGTGTGCACCCGCGCCCAAATTGTCATGTTCCTGAACCGCGTCGCCGGACGGCCTTCCCCCACCATATGGAATTGCCCGTTCACGGATGTCGACCCCAACGAAAATTACTACGCGCCTATGCTCTGGGCGCTGGAACGGGGTATCACCAACGGCACCACCGCGACCACGTTCTCTCCGCGTCAGGCCTGCACGAGAGCGCAAATGGTCATGTTCCTCTACCGCTATTTAGGCGGGCAGTGATTCCCGGGTAAACGCGACCGGGAACACGCGTTCCGCGCAACTTCTGACCGGATAAGCAAGCGGGGGACTGGCGAAAGTCAGTCCCCCCCTACATTTCCGGCAATCTCACGCAAGATATTTCCGCCCCGTGCGGAGAATGGAAAGGAAGCGAAAGTATGCTTGATTTTCTCGGCGAAAAGGAAGAGGAACGGAAAGTCGAGTACATTGAACTCATTTATGACCTGATTTTTGTCCATACCATCGGGCGTTGCGGCGCCCTGCTGAATCTGGAACACGGTATCCCTGACCCTATGGTCTATGTGATATTCATGGTGTTTTCCGTGGCGGTTCTGGAAGGGTGGTATTTCTATACCATCTTTATCAACCGTTTCCCGCAGTATCCCACACAGCGCAACGTCAGCATTTTCGTCAGCATGTATCTGCTCTACTACATCGCGGCGGGCATTAACGATAACTGGCGGGAGAATTACGCTCAGATTCATGTCGGCTGGGCGCTGATTCTCCTGCATTTGGCCGTACAGTACGCCATAGCCCTGCGCAAAGACACGGACAAGCAATCCGTGATGAACCGGGATATTTTCGTATTCGTGGCGGAGCCGATTATTATTCTGGCCTCCATTCCGATTTACGAGCGCACGGGCATTATCATTTCTCCGTTCGCCATCGTGCTGGGCATTACGGTAGGCGTTACGGGGCCGAAAGTCGAGACGCGTCACGCGGACTTCCCCCACCTCACGGAACGTCTTATGCTGTACGTCGTGTTCTCCTTTGGGGAAATGATTATCGAAATTTCCGGGTTCTTTGATGAGGGCGTCACCCCTATGGGCATTGTCCATTCTTTGCTGGCGTTCGCGCTCGTGTCGGGGCTGTTCCTGAACTACGGCTACGTCTACGACCACATCATAGACCGCGAGAAAAAGACGACCGCCGACGGTTATCTGTTTATTCATATGTTCCTGATTATTTCCCTCAGCTACCTGACGCAAGTCATGGAGATGTTGCGCAATCCCGACGTAGACGAAAACGCGAAAATCATTTCTCTGGGAATCTGGCTTGTGGCCTACGTTATCTTCCTGTCCCTGCTGGAACGCTACGCGAAAGTCCGCGCCTGCTGGAACTATTATAACCGTCTGATTCAAATCAGCCTCGGCTATATCTTTCTCCTGCATATGACCCGCTGGTATCCTGTGATGAATTTCAGCGTGTCCGTGGCGTATGTATACCTGATTCATCTGTCGTTGAGAATCTTCCGGGAGCGGAAATTAGCCCCGAAAGTCATGAAAGCCGCGGAATCCGGGGAAACCTCGGAAACTGCGGAGACTGTGAAAGCCTTGGAAACCGCGCAAACGGCGCAAAGCGAATAAAAAAACGAACCCCCGCCGCAACCTGTCACGGGTACGGCGGGGGCTTGATTTTCTGGTTTCACGGGCAGTCCGTCAGCCGGACGCCGCTTGATTGCGCGGGGAATCGTTCAACGGAACGCCGCCCGGGTTTCCGCCGACGATTACTCTTTCACGATAACTTTCTTGAGGCGGGCGAAACGAGGCAGAGAATCTTCCTTCGGCAAATCCGGCTCGCCCTGAATCAGGGGCAGCGCGTAGTCGATGAAGCCCTGTTCAATGCCGTCGTGGGTCTTGTTAATCCACTCAAGCGGCACTTTCTTTTCGGTGTTGGCGACATCGGTCAGGTTGAGCAGTTCCGGCTTGCAAGTATACTTGCCGCCCTCACGCGTGCACTTGAAGCCTACCATCTTATCCGTGACGCCCGCGACGGCGTTCTTGACCGCTTCCGCGCCAGACATATAGGATTCCTCAATGTCGGTCTTGGAGGCCAAATGCGCGCCGCAACGCTGGAGAAGGCTCAACTCAATGCCGCGCACTTTCGCGCCGGTACGCTCTTTGGCGGCGTTGGCGAGCAGGGCCGCCAGACCGCCCAACTGGGCATGTCCGAAACCGTCGGTAGCGGAGGTTTTCGCCTCGGAGACGAAACGACCGTCGGCGTAGTGAATGCCCTCGGAGACCGCGACCATGCAGTTTCCTTTTTCCTTGTAAATGCGCTCCACGTCGGTGAGGAACTGCTCCATGTCGAAGTCGACTTCCGGCAGGTAAATCAGGTCGGGGCCGGCGCCCTTGTACGTGGCGAGCGCGGCGGCGGCGGCGAGCCATCCGGCGTGACGGCCCATAATTTCCACAATGCACACAATGCCGGTGTCGTACACGCGGGCGTCCTGATAGACTTCCATGCAGGACGTGGCGATATACTTGGCGGCGGAGGCGAAGCCCGGGCAGTGGTCCGTGCCGAACAGGTCATTATCAATCGTCTTGGGCACGCCCATCACGCGGCACTCGTAGCCGACTTTCTGCATATACTTGGAAATCTTGTTGCAGGTGTCCATCGAGTCGTTGCCGCCGTTGTAGAAGAAGTAGCGGACATCGTACTTTTTGAAGATTTCGAGAATGCGCTTGTAGTCGGTGTCGTCAACGTCGGGGTCCTTCATCTTGTAGCGGCAGGAGCCGAGCGCGGACGAGGGCGTATACTTGAGCAGTTCGAGTTCCTTGGGGTCTTCCGCCGACATGTCGAACAGGCGGTCATTGAGTACGCCCACAATGCCGTGCTCCGCGCCGAATACGCGGGTAATGGCCGGATTCTTCAGGGCGGTGTCGATGACGCCGTAGACGCTGGAATTGATGACGGACGTGGGGCCGCCGGACTGACCGACGATGCAGGCGCCTTTCAGTTCACTCATGGGAATGCCTCCTCAAATAAATTGGTATTCCCTATCATAACATCCAAAATTTGAAAAGTAAATACTTGCTTTCCATTTTTTTTTGTGGTATGATAAGGGGGAAGGGTTGTTTTGGGGTATCTTGTCCCGTCAGGGGCGCGGACGCCTCCCCGACGACGCCTTTTTCCGACGCGGATTCCCCCCTGAATCGCCCGCAAGGTTCAGGCGCGGCCCGCCGGATTCCCCGTCGTCGCGGTTTCCCGCTCCGGCCTGACCCGATTCCCGGCAACGAAAATTTTAGAGGAGATGATTGCTATGCCAAAGTTCACCCAGCCCGTCACTACGAAGGACATGTTTGCAAAGGCATACAACGGAGGCTACGCCATCGGCGCGTTCAATGTGAACAACATGGAAATCGTGCAGGGCATTACCGAAGCCGCCAAGGAACTGGAAGCCCCCCTGATTCTGCAGGTCTCCAAGGGCGCCCGCGCTTACGCCAATCACACCTATCTGGTGAAACTGGTGGAAGCCGCTATCATTGAGACTGGCCTCCCCATCGTCCTCCACCTCGACCACGGCGACAGCTTTGAACTGTGCAAGGACTGCATTGACGGCGGCTTTACTTCCGTCATGATTGACAAGAGCGGCCTCCCGTTCGACGAGAACATCAAGATTACCAAGCAGGTTGTCGAGTACGCGCATGACCACGGCGTAGTTGTCGAGGCCGAACTGGGCACCCTCGCCGGAATCGAAGACGAAGTCAACGTCGCCTCCGACGCCGCCTCTTACACCCGTCCGGAAGAAGTCGAAGAGTTCGTGACCCGCACCGGCTGCGATTCTCTGGCTATCGCTATCGGCACCTCTCACGGCGCCTACAAGTTCACCGCCGCGCAGTGCACCCGTAACGAGAAGGGCGAACTCGTGCCTCCTCCGCTCCGTTTTGACGTGCTGGAAGAAGTTTCCAAGCGTCTGCCCGGATTCCCCATCGTGCTCCATGGCTCCTCTTCCGTGCCTCAGCAGTTCGTGAAGATGGTCAACGAGAACGGCGGCAAAATGCCCGACGCCGTCGGCATTCCCGAGGAACAGCTCCGCAAGGCCGCGACCATGGCCGTCTGCAAGATTAACATCGACTCCGACCTCCGTCTTGCCATGACCGGAACCATCCGGAAATACTTTGCCGAACATCCCGACCACTTTGACCCGCGCCAGTATCTGAAACCCGCCCGTCAGGCCATCAAAGAACTCGTGGCCCATAAGCTGGTTGACGTGCTCGGCTGTGACCACAAGGCGTTCATCTAATCTCCTGCGCGGACAGGCCCGAACCGTCTGACGCGTGTCCGGGAACCTGTAAAGCCCCGTCGGTTTCGTATCCAGCGGGGCGTTTTTTTGTCGAAAAAGGCGTTTCCGCTTACGACTTGAAAAAAAATAATTCTATCAGAACGTTTGACGCGCCTTTGTCGCCCCCTTTTGGGGGAGATGTCACGAAGTGACAGAGGGGGGAAAACCAATGTCATTCACTTTCCTAAGAATCCCCCTAAATCCCCCCTTTCAGGGGGGACTTCCGAGACTTTCAACGGCCTGAAAAATCCGTTC
>JAFSOM010000311.1 GCA_017447005.1 Oscillibacter sp. | reverse complement strand
TTTTTATTTGACGTTGTTTTTACAAGTCCGATTATATCTGTTTTTATGCGCAAAGTCAAGGGATTTAAGGCAAAAATCACAATAATTTCAGACGTTTTCAAATGCCGTCCCATGCCGCCGGATATTGTCTTTCTGCTCCATCAGCATAAAGAAGTCTCCGAGGCTGGCGGCGTCCTCGATGGCGTCGCGCAAATCCGCCTCCAGCATGGAACGGAACGTCGGCTGTCCACGCGATTTCCGCAACCATTCGACGTAGCTGGACGCCTTTCCTGAACATTCCTCAATGACGGACAGCCCGTGTTTCCGGCACAGTTCATCGGAGCGGGCGCGAATCCGTTCGTAGTAGTCCCGCTCACTGAAATGCGCCTTCTTTCCCGTCCGGGAATTGACGGAATTTATCAGGATGTGGTTATGGATGTGTCCCTTGTCTATGTGCGTTCCGACGACCGCTTCGTAGTCCGGGAAATTTTCCCGCACAAACTCTTTCGCAATCTCCAGAGCCAGTTCCGGCGTGACCTCTCCCGGCTCAAAGGACTGGATGATATGGTAGGCCATGCGGCCTCCCGTCCTGCCCACGTCCCGTTTCGTGTCCATCATCTGCCGATACGCCCAGCCGGGGTCGCAGTTGAAGTACGCGGTCAGTATTTGGTCATCCGTCTTATCGCCGTTCAGGATATATTTAATTGCGACATCCAGTCGGGCGTTTCGCGGCAGAATTTTTGTAATCGCCAATTACCGTCTCCCGATTCGATACATCATCTCGTAGACCTTATCGAGCATATACAGTCCGTGTCCGGCGTCCTCCGGCGTGGCGATTCCCTCGTTGACGCTCCGGGCAATCTGGTTGATGTTATTGCCTATCCGATGAACTTCCTCACGAAGCAAACGGAGTTCTTCCGTGGGGCGTTCCCGGATTTTCTCTCCCTCCAGAAGCCGGACAATGAACACCCGTTTCGTCAAGCCGCTCCTTTTCGCTTTCGCGCACAGCGTCGCGTACTGCTCCCGCGTCAGTTCGATATGCATATGGTGTGTGTTATCCTTTTCTTTCACTTACTCTCCTTTCTGCGGCCCGTGGCCGCGCAAACTTCCGTCCGCAGGCGGCATAGGGGTCAGGGGCTTTTGCCCCTGCAAGTAGCAAAAATGTACATTTTTGCGATGCTTGCCCGTTCCTTTCCTTGCGGAGATTCCTTTTTCGAGCCAACCTCCTGACAACATTGTCTAAAGGTTCGCTCTCTCTGCCCGCTTATAATAGCGTTATCATAAGCGTTCATTTCTCTTATCAATCGGGCGGGGCAAGGTTGTCATGCCCGATTTTTTAGCTGCAAATCGGGTTAGACCATTTGGTCCAAGGCGATTTATCCGTAATAAATCGCCTTGGACGAATTCATCCAACCCGATTTCGCCGGATTTTCGAGGCGTGATAGCGAAAAGTCGCCTTTTCGCTATCACGGCAAGCCCGCTTGATAGTGATTTCGCCGTATTCGATATCGGATTTTTCGGGCCGCGTTTTTCCCCGAACAACCGCTATCACTTTCGCCCGAAACTGATACAACCCGATATCGAAACGGCGTTTTTTGATTCACAGGCAGTCCAGAAAGTCCATCGCCGTTTCCATGCTCTCCCGTTTCGCGGCGTCATCCGGTTGTCGCTCCGGGGGCGCGGGCTGGATTCCCCGAAGCGCTCCTAAAAGAACGCCAATGCCGCCCGACTCCCGCAGTCCTTCCCGGATGGTATCCAGAACACGCTCCAGAAACGCGTCCTCCTTTGCCCGCGTCTCCAAATAGGGGTCGTTTTTGAGCCGCTCCTGTCTGGAGAAATGCCCGTTCAAAGCCGCGATGACCGCTTCGCTGTTCGTTTTGTAACCCGCCTCGTTCCTCCGGTTCAGCCACGACAGGGCGTTTCTGTCCGCTTCGCGGTCAAGGTTGAAGCGGATCGCTACCGTATAATACCGCTTCACGCCGCGTTTCCCCACGCGCCGCGTTGCATTTGATACGCCGCCAGCGATTCGTAGCCCTTCGCCGTCGCGCAGATGTCCGAGTCAATCGTCACGCGCCGTTCGTCGTACTCGCCGAAATGCCGCACCAGACATCCCCCGCCGCCGACAATGTACAGCCGCACGGACTCCGGGTCGTATTCGTGTTCGCGCAGACGGCGCATAATGCCCTCGACGTATTGCTTGGCTACGCTTTGGATAACGCTCAGATAGCGTTCGCTCAGTTCGGCGGTTCCGTGGCGGATTACGTCCTCGATAATGGACTCGTCC
>JAFSOM010000310.1 GCA_017447005.1 Oscillibacter sp. | reverse complement strand
CCCCTCATCCTTTTTGGAAAACGCTGACACTATTTTAAGGAGACCTTACCATTAGAACACAATTTGAATATCCTTTGCCTGAAACCGCCTTATTTTAGGAGGTCTATTTCCTATACCCTTTTTCAAATGCTCTTTCTCTGAACAGCGGCCAGCGCATTTCCTCTTTGGCGAGCCTTTCGGTAAGGGACGACATATCCGCGTAGGATGTGAAAAGGATGAGCGTGTGGCCGTAGGCCGCCGTGATGAGCGCCGACATTTCCTTCGCAAGCTCGTCGTAATACAGCGGGATTGCTCCGCCTTTTCTGCGCGGGGCGTTTTTCGGGAAGTACAGGAGGCAGTTCCGCTCGTAGTCGAACGGGGACGGGAACACGGATTCCCGCACCCTTGGATTTTCGAGCAGTCCCGCCTCTTCCCGGAAAGGGCGGAAACTGCCTCCTGCGGTCAGCGTCCCGGACAGGAGCGCGACCGGCTTGCCGGCGCTCCACAGAAGGCGGTCAAGCTCTTCCGCGAAATTGGGCGGCGCGGCGCAAAGAACGGTTTCCCCGCGCTCGTTTTCCTCCAAATAATAGAGGTTTCCGGGCATTTTTGCGCAAAAAATATCCACTGTCGCTGACAGCCGTTCAAGCTGTCCGCGAGTGGGCGCGTTCATGGTATGTTTACGCCTGCTCAAAACGGTTTTGAGAACCCGGTTCGGGGCGGTCAGCAGGCGGGTGAAAGAATCAAACGGGGCGTCGTCCGGAGGCTTTTCCAGCCTCGCAATCAGAGCTTTGGAAACGCTTGACAGTTCCTCCGCTTCCCCGCTCAACGACTGTTCCCGCAATATTCGGACGGCGTCCCGGAGTTCCTCCGCTTCCAATGCGCGGCCCATCATCTGGCGGGCCGCTTCCGGCAGTTTGTGCGATTCGTCTATGATAAGCGAACCGTAAGCCGGGAGGACGGAACGATGTCCCGATTGTTTTCGCATAGCGTCGGCTAACAGAAGATTATGGTTGCATATCTGAAACGGATAACGCTCCGTGTTGCAGCGCTCCGTGTAGTCGTAGTATCGACAGCTTTTTCTCCCGCAACGGCATTCGGCGGGAACGCACACGCGTTTCCGTTCATACGGCTTCAGGTCGTCCGTTTCCGTAACGCCGGGATTCATAAGCAGTTTCCGTAAGGCTTCATGCGTCTTGACGTTTTTGCCGCGTCCGGTTTCCCGGAAGCGCCACAACAGCCTCTCCTCGCATATGTAATTCGCTTTTCCCTTTCTGAGAACCGTCCGCAACGGTTCGCTGATAATTCCGTCCGCCTCTAACATGGATGAAATAAAAGGAAGGTATCGTTTGACTATCGCTTCCTGCAAATCAATGCCAGATGTGGAAACGATAATTGGTTGGAAGGGCCGTCCGTCAGTACGGCAAAACTCGGAGAACACAGCGACAGCCGCGAGAACGGCGTAGGTCTTCCCAATGCCTGTTCCGGCGTCGCAGAGCGCGATTTCGTTGTTGAGCATCGCGTCAAGAAGCCTGTGCGCCAGCGCGGTCTGTTCGGGGCGTTCCGTCATGCCGTGAGCGGGAAACAAGTCTCGAAAAATGCGCGCAATATCCCCGTGGGGACGATGACAGTGCATGGCAATCCCTGCGTTTCAGAGTGGAGTAAAGAAAAGTAAAAGAAGTAAGAGGGGGTGGAAGGGACATGGGTTTTGCGAACACAAAGGCGGGTAGGGAGGTTCCATACAATACGGATTGGTCTGGCGACCTCACGGGCTTGACGACAGGTCTTGACTGCTTTCAACCTGAAGCGGCCCAGTCTCTCTTTCGCGGAGACTTAGCGCAGGTGTCTCATTATAATCCCGGACACCGTCAATGCCGGCGGCCTTGCCAGTGGCCGCTCCATACGACATCTTCCGCGTTTCGCAAGATCGCTGCTCTTCCGTGTAACGCGTCGCCCGTCGCTGGCGCTCTTTTGTCCGGGGGTTATCCGTATCGACGGATATTCAGTTGTCAGCGTTCCTCCGGTTATCGTTCGGCTTCGCTTTGGAAGCCTTTTCCTTTGGAACGAGACATAGTATAGCAGAAATCCAAAATCTTGTAAAGCCCGTTTTTGGGATATTTTCAGCCTTTTTCAAGCCTTTTTTCGCGTGTTTTATCCAAAATAGGGATAAATGACCGCAAGGCTAAAAACCCGGAGAAATGCAGTCGAAGAAACAAAACAAGGGAAGGCGCGTTTCCGTTCGATTGAAAAAGCGCCTTCCCGGTTGGCTTGGGAATTACTGCCGACTATTGAACGGCGTCAGTCCTTTCCCTCCGCTTTCAGTATGGTGTCAATCATAAAATTGACCGCTTCACGGTGTTCCGGAGTAAGCCGCAGGAATTTTTCAAACACGGCGCGTTCGTCGCCGTACAGTCTCGGAGGAAGCATGACAATCGGAGAAGCGTGAAGCGCTTCCATAAGCGCGAAGAGGATGCTGATAGGCATATGATCCACGCCGTTTTCATAGTCAGAAATATATTTCTGATAGCGGGGGTCGCCGATTTCCGTCGCAAGGTCCGTCTGGGTCAGGCCCATTTTTTTCCGGTGATGGAAAATCTGTTCGGCAATCCATTGATTGTCTTCCTCATAATGCGGGGGCTTTTCGGGCATTTGCAGTCCTCCTTCCAAAATAGCCGCATGGAGTCCGTATCGAACGCGGACAGAAGTTCCTTTTTCAAGGAGTTTGGAACGGCTCCTTGCGCCTTTGCCAGCCGAAGCGTCGGCCTGACAGCGTGTCTCTCCCGAAAGGAAAGCTCATGTCCGCGATACGTAACGGCGTTCTTCAGTCGCTCACGAAGTCTGGCGCTGGCCTTTCAGAACCGCGCTGATGACGCCGTCCACAAGGCGGCGGGACTCCTCGTTCAAGTCCCCGTAGCCGCTTTCGAGGCATTGCCGCGCCATCAGGCTTTTCGGCGCGATGTCCATCGGCGTGGCGCCAAGCGCGTCAACGATGTCGAACACCGTCCACGTTTCCATGACTTCCGCGCTGCCGTCCTCGTACCGGGCGATGAGTTCCTCCGTATAAGGCTTGCCCAACTTTGCCGCCAGTTCCTCCTGCGTCAGTCCCGCTTTTTCCCGCAGTCTGCGCAGTTCCGCCGCAATCAGCTTCTGGTCGCGCCATCCCGCTGCGGTCAGCGGAATGACGTCGTAGTCCTCTTTGCGCTCTTTCGACACTTCTTTCCCTCCTTTCGCCATACGGATTGCCGAACCTCGACAGGCACCTCTGGCCCTGTCCGGATTCCCTCGCGGGCAGCGTTTCCGCTCGCCGGAGGAGGATGGCTGGCCTCCTCCGGGTCATGGCGCGCAGCGCGTGGGAATCGCTCTCTCCGGCGATTTTTGTCGTTATTCAGTTGTCAGGAAACGTCGGAAGCCGCGACCGCTCAAACGCTCCCTTCACTTAACCAGAAAAAGAAGGGCAAAGTTGACCGCTTTTTTGGAGAAAATTTTCTAAAAGCTAAAAAATCGGCGTTTTGACTAAAATCACGACTGATTTTTAACTTTTCGACGAAAGGGAGTCGTCTCCTTTGAACGGATTCCTTGTTTGCGGGCGTATGAAATCAGGAGAGCTTATTCATACGGTTTCTGGCTCTCCGAATCGTTTTGGAGACATCGGATTTGCAAACTCCCAGCTTGTCCGCGATTTCCGTCACTTTCAGGCCGTTACGATAACGCAGAAGAGTAATTTGTCTCTGGCGTTCGGTCATGCTGTCGAACGCGGCTTTCAGCGCCGCGTATTTCTTCCGACGATATGCCCGCTCCTCTTCCAAGGGGTTTGATTCCTGTACAAAATCGGGCGTGTGGCAACGGAGGGGCAGTTCGTCGATGGAATCCATGTCGTAGCGGAACGTGACCGCGTAGTCCTGACGGCTGTCGCGGTTGTGTTCCGCACGGTATGACCCCGCGAGAATCAACGGAATAAACCACGGGAGTTCCGCCGTTTCCGCTTCCGTAAGGATGAAGTTTCCCGTCACGGAGCGATATTCCAAGCTGGCGCATTCGGAGACCGCGTACACGCTCGCTTCGTCCGGTTCCCGGTACAGGCACAGGCCGCTGGGGTAAACCGTAAGGCGGATGTCGAGGTCGGCGGCGGTCAGGAACGGGGTCGGCTCCTCACGGAGCAGGGTTTCCGGTCTGGGCAGTTTCCCCGCGCGGATTTCCGGGAACAGACGCCGGAAATCCGCGTACTTGAGGCTGTCAAACTGTCCGGGCGAAATCCCGTCACGCGTGCAAATGATATTCATTTATGTTTCCTCCCGTTTCAAATTTTTGTTTTGAAACGGGAGGTCACGGGTATTTGGCGATGTGCGGCGTCCATCGCTTTTTGCCTGTCCGCGTCGGCGGGACAATCTTATGGGGCGAAGCCGTTTGTTTCCGTATGCGGCTTTTCCTCACTTCCGACACCCCTATGTCCGTGTCAGGCCAGACCGGAAAAGAGGGTCGGGGGTCGCGGAGAAAAGTTTTACCGGGCGTTTTCAGCCGCTATATAAAAAATCCGCGAGAGCCGTTTTCGGTTCTCACGGATTTTCAGTCTTCGCGGCAAGAGCGGGGGCGCTGTCGCCGTAGGTTAAAAGCGCGGCGGGCGGCGGGAGAGGCCGTCTGTCGGCGTCAAGGAAAAGGTTCCGCCGATTTGATTGTCAGGCGGAGCGTTTTCCTTTATCCGATGGTTCCTTATCCGGCTTTCTTTTTCTTCAGACACGGTAATGTTGTGGAGATTGGCGGAGCGGCTGACCGCTTTCAGGCCAGCCGCTCCGCTGATTTTCACGTTGCGCGTCGGGCGGCGTTTATCCCGCCCAGCGCTCCTTTCCGTCCGATACGGCAAAGCCGCGGATGGGAGATGCCGCGCAAGCGGCGTTCAGTCTTTTGTACGGAGCGACAGCGGCGCAAAAGCCGGAACGCCAGTTTCGGCGGCTTTACAGGGCGCGCATACCGTCCGGCGACGCTTGCTTTCGTTGCGTTAGCGGAAAGCCCCGCGAATCATTCGGAATCAGTTTTCCCCTATGACAATCAGCTTATCGTTTGGCTTCAGGGCAACGCTGTCATCAAGGGAAGGCCCAAAGGAACACCGATAGGTCTCCGCGTCCATGTATCCAATCATCACATAGCGCTGGGGAATCAGACGCCGTCGCAGTTCCATGACGCTTCTTGTTCCCACGCAGCGCATCTCTTCCGCTGTTTTCAGATAGACTTCGTTCCCCTCGTTGCTCAAAAGCTCGTCAAGGGCCTTAATGAGTTCCGGGCTTTCCGAAAACTGGGCAAGGAACAGGGAGGACATGCTGGACGAAACGACGAGTTCCGTGTCAGGGTCTGAAATCAAAAGATTCCGGTTGTTCTCGCGCTACATTTCCACAGTGATATTGAACTTCAACTGAAAGCGCTTCCGGATGTGGCGCGAGGCCATAATGGTGAAAATGTTCCGCAAATCGGCCTCGTTATCCGGTCTGTTATGGTCGAGAGAATCACAATGCGCTCCGCCATTCGCGCCAGTTCTTCCAGCGCGAAAAGTTGGGCGGCGTCCTTTTCAAGGAACGTGACGGAGAACGGCGTTTCCCGTTGCGCCGCCGCTTTCAAAGCCTCGTCACGGAAAGGCTCTCCCACGTCCGCCAACGTGACGGAGACGACATTTTCGGGCAGTTCGGACAGGTAGGACGCCGTATTCCTCAATCACAGGAGGCGGAATCTGGCAGTCGTTTTGCGACAGAACCGCGATTGCGCGCATTTCGCGTTCCGGCTCGTCGTGAAGAATCTTTGTGACCGCCAGCAGCAAGCGAATCGTCCGTTCATTGTTCGTAGGGCTGATAGGCGCAGTTCTCATAGTAACGCCGCAGTAGCGCGCTGTCCTCCGGCGTCACAGGTTTGAATGGCGCCATATCTCGCGCTGTCTCTTTCTATGATTCGGGATAACAAAACTTCTGCGAAGTTGACGCTAAGGATTTGCACAAAAACGAATGATTCAGCTTTCCACCTTGATTCCGCTCTGTTGCGGGCGTCAAAGTCCCAGGTTGATTCGGCGTGATGTCCGGACAGTTCGCCGCCGCCGTTGCGTTTCCGACAGGGAGCGCCAGCCCGCCAATAAGCGAATGAGGCGAATTGGGAGCGGAGGCCCATCCGGTTTGAACGGCCTCCGCTCCGTTGTTTTACGCGGTCTTAACGGTATTTTGCGTCATGGAAACGCGGGCGCTTAACGGTTCCATGTTTCCTTTCCGTCCGCGACGACAAATCCGTGTCCGTTCGCCGCTTCCATGATGTTGTAGAAGTACCATGCGCCGGGGTCTTGCACATCGGAGAAACGGTTCAGGTCATCGAAATGTTCCGTTACATAAGCCTCGTCCGCGCTCCGTCCCAGCATACGGTTGATAATCGCCGTCACCGCCGCCCGGGTGATAGGCGCGGCGGGATGGAAACTGCCGTCGCTATAGCCGCTAATCCAACCATAGGAAGACGCGTCGGCAATCACGCTCCGCGCCCAATGGGTTTCCGGAACGTCGGAAAATGTGACGGCCTGCGTCGAGCCTGTGACGGCCCCGCTCTTTGCGAACCGGGCGGCAATCGCCGTAAACGCGGCGCGGGAAATTTTGTCATTGCCGTGGAACGCGCCGTCCGAATAGCCCTGAATGACGCCAAGGCTCGCCAGAGCGTAAACGGCGTCGGCATACCATTCGTTTCCGCTCATGTCGCTGAAAGAGACGGTTTTGGCCACATTCTGATTTTTGAGCAGTCTGTAGAACATCACTGCGGCCTGTGCGCGGGTGATATTGTCATTAGGCCGGAACGCGCCGTCGCTGAAGCCGTTGATATAGGCGGGATGGGTATCGGTAATCAGCCAGTCGGAGACTCCGGTTTCCTGCGGGGAGGGCGGTTTGGGCGTTTCCTTGGAATCCGTTCCGGAATCTTCGCCGTCGGGCGCGGCAACCGTAGCGGTTCTATTGTCAGGCGCGGCTGTCGTTCCCGTGTCCCCGGAATCCGCGTCCTGTTTTACGAACGCGGCGCTGACCGTAACATCGGCGGCTGGCATTGTGAAACGGAATGAGCCGTCCGCGCTTTTGGTCACTTTTACGTTTTTGTCGGCGGCGGTTTTTACCGTTACGCTATCCGTAAGATAACCGCTTTCCGGCGTAGCCGTAACCGTAACGCTCCTTCCGCTTGCCGCTGCTTTTGCGGAAGCCGTCACACTTCCATGCTCCGCGTCGGCAACTGTAATCCGGTAGCTTTTTACGCTTCCGCCGCCGCTACCGCTTCCGCCGCCGCTGGCAGGCGTAGGCGCGGGTTCCGCATTCTCCAAATCAATCGCATACGTTGAAAAGCGGCTGGCGTACAGGAAAATGTAACCGCCCGCGTAATCAACGAAGAATGTGCCGTCTTGAAAGTCTCCTTTAGGTCGTGCGGTCAGGGAAGTCAGAGCGCCCGCCTCCCCGTTGTGGTAGGAGAACATACGCGCCGTGCGCCCTGTAAGACCGGATTCGGGAATTGCAATTTCAAGCACAACTCTGTTGGCGGAGCCAATATCGTTGATTTGAATACTGGAGGCGCGTTTCTGCGAGTCCAGAGTAGTGATTGTCTTGAACAGCCCGATATCAAGGAATGTGTCAATCTCGTGGAGTTTGAGCAGTTCCTCCGCGCCCTGCGCGTTCCGTCCCACATTCTCCACTACCAGTTTGGTTTCCACATCCCGCGTTCCGACCGCCGCGCTTTCCATATCTTCCGCAGTGATAATCTTCTGCAACCCTTCCACAGCGACTTTCGGCGTGGGCAACGCGGAAGAGCTTTCCTTGACTTCCACAACGGAGGCGAGCCTGCCCGTGTGGATGGTAAACGCCATTTGCGTTGTGGAGCCGTTTGTCACGGAAAGCATGCGCGTTTCCGTAAAGTCTCCGTCCTTGGTTCGCACAACAATGTTGTAGTATCCGTTCGGGAGGGCGTCAAAGCTGGCGCTTACTCCATCGTTGAGCGCCCCCATATCTTTGGACGCAATTACGTTGTTGCCTTCTTCCACGCTGACGAACGCTTCCCGCATGTCCTCCGCGTTCTCCAATATGACGGATACCTCAATCCTGCCAGTGTCTGCGGGTATGGCTGGCGGCGTGCGGAACGTGACTTCCTCTCCGTATGCGCTACCTCCGTCCGTCAGGAATACGACGGAGCGATAGACATAATCCGTGTCGTCTGTCAGGCCGGAGACAGCGCAAGCAAAGGTTTCATCCGTCTCAGCGCCCGCGCTAATCCACGCGGCGTCGCCGGATTTCCGGTACTCGAATCCGACGCCGGACACATGCCCCTCAATTATCGCGTTTTTCGGGCTGACATACCCGTTCAGCGTCACGCTCGCGCTCTCCAACTGGGAGGGGAGATTGGTGACGGCGCAGATAGTGGGTCTGCTGACCGTCACAACCGCAATGTCGCTGGGGTAGTGGTTCGCGTCCTCCCGATACCGCACATAGTAGTCGCCGGGCGTCAATCCGGTGATACCGCCGTCCGCCGCATTCGTGTAATTCCGGGCGTCAGCGGCGCGATACTCCATGTTTGCGTCGGTTCCGGTGACGCTATCGTCCGTGGCGGACAGAGCGTCAGGCGCATTCTGTCGAGCCTTGTCAATCCGCCAAGCCAGCGTTTTGACGCTGTCCGTTCCATCAGACCAGACATAGCCATATTCCAGAACCGCCGTGGCAGTATAAGTTCCCGCGTTTACGGCCTGCCGCACGCTGTCAGAGGTCCACGCGTAGTGCGTCTGCGAGGGGTTTGTGATTCCTGTCTGGGCGCTGCCCGTGTAAATTAGGCCGTCGATTACCGTGGGCATGGACGCAAGCTGCTTTCCGACAGGCTTGAACACAGCGGTCAAAGTGACGCTCCGCGTGGCGGTAAAGCGGTAGTTTGCGGACGCGCTGGCCTCCGTTCCGTCGGAATATTGCCAGCGAACAAATTCACAGCCGTTTTGGGAAACCGCTGTAACCGTGACGACGCTACCCGCATTGCACACTCCGCCGCTGTCCACGCCTGTGACTGATACGCTGCCCATGGAGGACGGAGAGGCAACGACCATGACGCTGACTTCCAGCACAACCTTCGTAAAGGGCGAGGGTTTGTAGTTGGAACTGCCGCCCCAGCGAACATAATAAGACTTGTCACTGTCCAACGTATAGGAACCGCTGGCAATCGGCGCGTCTGTGCCGTCGTACAGTTCATAGCGCGTCTCGTATCCGGCTTTCTCGTTGGCGCTCTCGGTGTCCAGGCTGAGGGTCGTACCGTCCAGGGTATAGCCGTCCCCCTGTTCCGGCGCTGTCTGGGACGCCTTCAGGATCACCGACGTGACACTCTGGGGTTCCGCACCGTCAATCCTGTACCATACCGTATAAGTTCCGGCGTTGATGCCCGTTGGAACTGCGGCGCTGTAGGGTCCGCTCTTCGACAGGCTGTAGCGCACTGTGCCGCCGCTGCCTTTCGTAATCAGGTTTTGCGCTTCTCCGTTATAAACCAGGGTTTTCGCGGAGGGTGTGGCAGCCTCCGGGCCGCTCTCAGTTTCGGTGACTGTACCGTCCGGGCTGATGCTACCGCCGTCCGGAAGATTGGTTGTCGTTCCATCCGCCCCTTTGACACTGCTGCCTTCAGGCAGGTCGATATTGCCATTCTCGTCGGTCGTCACGTCATCCAGCTTGTCCTTGGGGATGGTGACAGTCTCCACGCTGTCGGGAATCGTTCCCGTGCCGACAGGATTGCCGTTCTCATCCGTCGTCTCGATGGTCGTACCGCCGGGGAGTTTCGTATCGCCGTCAGGCTCGATAGTGATGGGCTTATCCTCCGGCGCGGTTATCGTGGTGGTGTTCCCGTCCTCGTCCTT
>JAFSOM010000309.1 GCA_017447005.1 Oscillibacter sp. | reverse complement strand
TTTTCCGCCAGGCCATCAAAATGTAGAGTTTTGTGCAAGGCGGCGGCGGCGCGAAAGCCCACGCCGGACGAGGAAGCGCGCCGCCGCCGCCGTGCTCCGGCAGGGCCGGAAGTGCACAAAACTAACATTTTGTGTCAATGCCGACGCGGAGGGGACGCCGCGCCGCGACCCGGACGGGACAGCCCCGGACGAGAGCCAACCAAAGCGGCGGTGGCGGCCCCGACGCGGAGGGTACCGGGCCGGGGGCGCAGGGCGGGAAGCGGGGGCGGCGCGGCGCGGGGCACCCGATGACAGGAAACCTAGGACGGCGAGCGCAGGGAGGGACCCGGCCCGGGCGTAGCCCGGAGACGGGAGGGACCCGCGCCGCCGCCCGGAAAGAGTGACGATGATATGAGGCTTTTCGACAGAACGGGCAATTCAATTTTGCGCAAGCGCGGAGGCGAAAAGGGCTGAAAAGTTGCAAAAACGGAGAGGGCCAAATCCGGCCTATTTGACTTGATACATAGATTGTGGTTAATTAGAGCGGCTAGCGGGAAGGGAAGATAACGGAAAAGTTGCGGAATTGAGAGAAAGCGCGAAAAAGCCCTTGAAGTCCGGCCTCGACTGTGGTAGAATTTGAGTTGCTAGACTACAAATCTTTCCTACAGAGGAGGGGACATCATGGGCTTTGACGCCGATTGTACCAAATCCCCGGAAAAATTGCAAGTTCTCCGGGACAAAAAATTCCCTTGGCGCGAAAAAAAGCGCAAGACATACCGCCTCGCGCACCTGTACGACCTCGCCGGATACGAGCGTTACGCGGACAGGGCCGCCGCCTGCGCCTCATGGCTCCAGTACGCCGTGAGCGAAAATCCGGATGACGTTCTCGGCGAACCGCTCCGGACGCTCCACAGCGCGGCCTTCTGCGACCTGCGCCTGTGCCCCATGTGCAACGCCCGGAAAGCCAAACGCGCCGCCATCCTCCTTTCCCGCGTTCTGGACGAGGCCCAACGCCGCTATCCCGGCTTGCAATACATCTTCCTGACGCTCACGGCCCGGAACGTCCCCGGCCCGGAGCTGGGAGACGCGATTAGCGAACTTACCAAGGGTTGGTATTACCTCGTTCATCAGAAGCAGTTTCCGCGTTCGTTCGTGGGGTGGTTCCGTGCGATAGAGGTCACGCGGAACGCCGAGGACGGCACCTATCACCCGCACATCCATGCCATACTTGCCCCGGCCTTCGGCTACTTCACGTACAAGAACGGGCTGTACGTCCATCACGATGAGTGGGTAGCGCGTTGGCGTCAGGCCTTGCGCGTTGATTATGACCCGTCTGTAGATGTCCGGGCTACCCGGGCCAAGGAGACTAAGCGCAAGAGCCGCGCACAAGCCGCCGCCGAGGAAGCCGCCAAATACGCAACCAAGGACAGCGAATTTATCCGCGGCGACATCCCGGACGCGGTCGCCGCTCAAATCGTCCGGGACTACACACAGGGCCTTCGGCGTAAGCGGCTGACGGCCTTCGGCGGCTTGCTTAAGTTCGTGGCCAAACTCCTAGACGCCGAGAATCTCGAGGAAGGCGACCTTGTGCATCTCCCGGACGACATCCGGGACGACGTTGCAACGCTGATTGAGGTCTACCGCTGGCATTTTGGCGTTGCTGATTACGTCCTTGCGGACGTGCTGGGGCCTTCGGCGGCTGATTGACCCCGGAATCAAGACAAATGAATGTAACGCATGTGTAACACCTGTAATACGTCAGTATGACGCGTATTACAGGTGTAATACTTGTAACATAACTGTAACACAATGGTCTTGACAAACGCCCGCTTTTCTGGTAGAATGAACGTAACACAGGTGAAACACGCGCAATATACCTGTAATACATGACGGAGGTCGATTGAAATGGCAGACGAAAAGAAAGTCCTGAAGAGTATCCGGGCGAACCCTACCGCGTTTGACCGCCTCGCCGCGATTGCCAAGGAGGGCGGACTTGACCAAGGCGCCGCGCTGGAAGCCCTCTTGAACACGTGGGATGTTCAGGCCGCGAAAGGCATGGTACCGGAACGGGCCGCCGATGTCGCTGACTTTGACGCGCACGTACAGGGCATTCAGGCCGCTTTCCTCCGGTCGTTGGAACTCGCCCAGAGCGCGGAGAGCCGCGCCCGCGTCAGCTATCAGGCGCAACTTGACGCGATGAGCGCGACGATTGCCCGGTTGCAGGCGGAGCTGGAAGAGGAACGGAAACGCTATGCGGCGTTGTCGGAGGTTGCGCACGCCGCGACCGAGGGCCGGAAGCGGATGGAAGAACGGGTGATGGAGCTGGAGAAGGGCCGGAAGCTGGAAGCCCTGTTGGAATCCCTCGCCGACAAGCTGGACGCGCCGACGCTCCCGGAATCCAAGCCCAAGCGGGGACGCAAGGCCAAGGCCGAGACGGAGCCGGAACCGGGGGTCGCGCTGACTGAACCGATTGAATGACATCTTCCCGCGCCCAAAGGGGAAACCTAGAGGGCGCGGGAAAAAACTTTGCGGCGACATCCGACGCTGAAATCGGCGCGGCCCATCGCCATGGGCCGCGCCAGTGCAGAAACCCCCTAGAATGGGAAGGCCCCGTAGGGGCCGCCTTTGGGCGGCCCTTGGTCACATTAAAGCATGAGGGGCGCGGCGGGTCAAGGGCAAGGAGGGCCGCCCTTGGGCGGCCCGACGCAGTGCGCGAAGCGCATGGCAAAAATTTTGCAAAGCAAAAATTTTGCCACCCTTGACGCGCCGCGAACCGAATGCTACGTTCGCACACGCTAGCCGGACGGAGAAACGCACGAGTGCGCGGAACGCAAGCCAACACAACCCGCACGGCCCCACAGGGGACGCCGCTTAGTTTGTGCTACTTTAAATAGAAGTTGCAAAAATGCCCTTGCATTTTTTTTTTTTTCGGTAAAATGGGAAAAGAAGTTTTCATGCGGGTAAATAGGAATAGAAAGGAGGCCCATATTATGGAAACTGTCGTAGAGGCCGTTATCAACTCCGGAGGCTATGCCGCGCTTTGCGTTCTGCTTATCTTCCAGCTCCGGGAGGGGAATCAGGTTATCCGGGATAATACCGCCGCTATCACTGGGCTGATGGAGCACTTGAAGGGAGGAAAACAGGATGGATGAGACTACAAGGCAGAGACTGCGCGTGATACGTGATGCGCTCATAGGGAAACTCAACGTGGCAATCAGTCAGGAATGCTGGGAGGGCGTCGAGGCCTTGTCCCGGACGTGGGAGCGGTTGGGCCTTGGCGAACTGGACAAGGACAGGGGGCCGGGGCCGTGATATGGGAAGAACGGTTAGTATCGGAACCGGGCGAACCGGAACGCCGGGAAATGGTCGTTAGTCTCCGCAAGCCTAAGCCCGTTCACTCCCGGCGCGGGTCGGAAGTCACGGACTGCGCGGAATGGGGCGGGGAGGGCTACTCGGGATTATACGGAGAACGCGAGTTGACAATTTTGGGAGTGTCAGGGGGTACCCTGAAAGCCACTCGGGGCCGGGGTTGCGTGAGTTACAGGGGGTCAGACTGATGAGTGAATTAGAACCTTGGGCGGACGCTGAAAAGCCGCTGGAAGATGGCGAGGAATACCTAGAACGGACGGAAAAACTGCTCTATCGGCGGTTATGGGGTTACATCATTACGCAGAACTGGCCCGGGGCGGGTCAAGTCGTCGGTATCTTAGTCAATCTGAAATTGGTTTGACGCGGGGAGGTGGGGAACATGGCGAAAACCGAATTTGTAGAGGCTCCGGAGATGGCGCATGTTCTTCGCCTCTTGACGTATCAAAATGAACTGGTCATGCGCGTGGCAATCCATACCGGCTTAAGGGTCGGCGACGTGGTACGCCTAAAGGCCCCTGTGAAGCGGCAATTCTGGATTGTCGAGCAAAAGACGCAAAAGCGGCGGCGCGTTAATCTGACGCAGGAACTTGTAGACGCTTTGAACGCCAACGCGGGGAAATCCGGGTATTGTTTCCCTCATCGCCTCGACGGGCGGCGACACCGGACGCGACAGGCGGTATGGGCCGATATTAGACGGGCGTCAAAGGCTCTCCGTTTGCCCCAGAACGTCGGGACGCATACGGCCCGGAAAATGTACGCCGTCCGAGAACTCGAGCGTAAAGGCGATTTAAAAGCCGTCCAGAAGCTATTGAATCACGATGACGCCGCCGTTACCGCCTTGTATGCGCTATCTGACTACGCATATCGGGCCAAGTACGAACGCGGCGATGGTGGGCGTACCAAGCGGCGGCGTTAAATCCGGAGGACTTTAGGCGGTTAAAGTCCGGATTTTTTAGCCAGCCTAGGGACGGGGGCGGGGAGG
>JAFSOM010000033.1 GCA_017447005.1 Oscillibacter sp. | reverse complement strand
GTGGTCTTCATGGGCGAGGAGGACACCCGCCGACAGGCGTTGAACGTCTACAAAATGCGGCTTTTGGGCGCGGAGGTTGTGCCCGTCAAGACCGGAACCGCCACGCTCAAAGACGCTGTCTCCGAGGCTATGCGCGAGTGGACAAGCCGCATGTCCGACACGCATTACTGCTTAGGTTCGGTCATGGGGCCGCACCCCTTCCCGACGATTGTACGGGATTTTCAGGCCGTCATTTCACGGGAAATTAAGGCGCAACTGTTGGAGAAGGAAGGCAAACTTCCCGATGTCGTGCTGGCCTGCGTGGGCGGCGGCTCCAACGCTATCGGCGCGTTCTATCACTTTATCGACTGTCCGTCGGTGCGCCTGATAGGCTGTGAGGCGGCGGGACGCGGCGTCGATACGCCCGATACGGCGGCGACTATCGCAACCGGACGTTTGGGAATCTTCCACGGCATGAAGAGTTACTTCTGCCAAGACGAGTACGGACAGATTGCCCCGGTATATTCCATTTCCGCCGGGCTGGACTATCCCGGAATCGGCCCGGAGCACGCCCATTTGCACGACACGGGCCGGGCGGAGTACGTCCCCGTGACGGATGAAGAGGCGGTCAACGCGTTCGAGTACCTGTCGCGGAAGGAAGGGATTATTCCCGCCGTGGAATCCGCGCACGCCTTCGCCCATGCCATGAAGCTGGCGCCGGAAATGGATAAGAGTCAAGTGATTGTCGTGAATCTTTCGGGGCGCGGCGATAAGGATTGTGCGGCGATTGCCCGTTACAGAGGGGAGGAGCTTTCGGAATGAGCCGTATTCAAGAGGCGTTCGCGCATGGGAAAGCGTTTATCCCGTTCATCACCTGCGGCGACCCGGATTTGACGATAACCGCCGACACGGTTCGCGCTATGGCCGACGCGGGCGCGGATTTGATAGAATTAGGAATCCCGTTTTCCGACCCCACGGCGGAAGGCCCGGTCATACAGGCGGCGAATGTCCGCGCCCTTGCCGCCGGAACAACAACTGATAAAATTTTTGACATGGTTCGGGACATTCGCCAAACCGTCACGACGCCCATGGTCTTTATGACCTACGCCAACGTGGTATTTTCCTACGGTACGGAACGTTTTGTAAGCCGTGCGGCGGAAATTGGTATGGACGGGCTGATTCTGCCCGACGTTCCTTTTGAGGAAAAGGCGGACTTCGCGCCGGTCTGCGCGGCGGCGGGACTGGACTTCGTTTCGCTGATTGCGCCCACGTCGGAGGGACGAATTTCCACGATTGCGCGGGAGGCGCAAGGCTTTGTTTACTGCGTCTCGTCGCTGGGCGTCACGGGCGTGCGCGGCGCGATTACAACGGATATTGGCGCGATGGTTTCGCTGGTACGCGCCGCGAATCCGGAAATTCCCTGCGCGGTGGGATTCGGAATTTCCACGCCGGAACAGGCGTCGGCAATGGCGTCGAAAGCCGACGGCGTGATTGTGGGTAGCGCGATTGTGAAACTGATAGCGCAATACGGGCGCGGCGCCGTTCCCTATGTGCGGGATTACGTGGCGAAAATGAAAGCCGCCGTAACAAGCGCGTGAATAAAAACATCTAAACGTAACCGGAGGAGCGGATTCCGCCTCTCCGGTCATTGCGCCGCTTCGCAGGTCTGACGAGAGAAAAGGAACAGGAAAACGTTCCAATTTCCGGCTGTTTGTGCGATAATAATGAGGCGATTTATAAGGCAACCTATGTCGACAGTATGACCAAGGCAAGCGCGATTATAAGTGAATGGTATAACGCGCTTGCGGCGGCGAACCATGGCGAGGCGTTGAACGCGTCCGGCATCCGCGCCGTATTCCGCCGCAACGCCCGAAAGCGTCTCCCCGGGACGTACCATCAATCACCCCGTAACAGACTACGCCAACGACGCCCCGCGTATGCGTAGGGAAATTAGGAACGCGAAAAGCCGCCCCCTTTACGAGACGGCTTAATAAACCGGAATTTGCAAAGTTGTATCAGGAAACGTCGGTTATGCAATCGGCGTCACTTCAATGCGAACGGAGCCGGTCGCGCTTTCAAGACAGGTAGCTTTCATCCAGTATTCTCCCGCGCCCGCGCCCGATGTCGCCCCCGTGCCGCTGGCGTCAAATGTAATGGTCGCTTCGTCGTCGATTTCGGGAAGCGTGTCAACGCTCTGTTCCGCGGACACTCCGATGATTTCCACCCGGATTACGCCTTTTGTCAGATTGGAAGTAATCGCAATCTGTTCGCCGTCGTCGACTTCCAGCGAGCTGACCATGAAGTAATCGTTCTTGCGGGCTTTCTCGGCGGTAATGACCATCAGTTTCCCGGTGTTTTCGGTCACGTCGAATACGGACTGACCGCACGACGTGAGCGTCAGCAGGAACAGCGTCAGCGCGGCGATAGAGGCGAAAGAGCGGATTCTTTTCATTGTCGTCAATCTCCTTTTTCATAAATGCCGATTCCACTATTTTCAATTATATTCAACTTTGCGCTTTTGTCAAGAATTTGCGCGATTGTTTGGCGTCAAATTAGAAAAGCTACGCCGCCAAGCGAACGAAATAGAAAAACGCCCCGTCTTTCGCGGACAGGGCGCTTTCTGTTATTGTACGCCGTTCAGGAATCCCAAAACGCGGCTTCCGGTTTTCAGGGGCCGCGCTTCTCGTCGGATTTTGCTTGACTTTACGCGCCGTTCTGTTAAGATTAGGAGGAACAAGAAAACAAGCGGGAAAATAGAAAGGGGACAGTATGCCGGAGCTTTGCAGATTCTATAATATCGTAATCAAAATGATGTACAGCGACAATTCCCAACACCACCGCCCTCATTTTCACGTTTTTTACGGCGATTATGAGGCGTCCGTCGGCGTGGACGGGGAACTGTTAGCCGGGAGTCTCCCCGTGAAGCAACTGAAACTGGTGCAGGCATGGGCTGTCATTCATGAGGAGGAATTATACAGGGCTTGGAATCTGGCTGTACGCAATATCCCGTTTGGGAAGATTGAGCCGTTGCGTTAAGGAGGGCTGTCAATGTATATCATCGACGGGATTGCCTACGCGGGAGAACCGCGCCCCGCGATAAAAATTAGCGGCGTCCGTCCGCTGGACGGATACCGCCTTTGGCTAAGATTCAATACCGGGGAAATTCGGACGTTTGATTTCGCGCCGCTGTTATCGGAACCCGCGTTCGCGCCGTTACGCGACCCGGCGGCGTTTCGGGGCGTCTACCTTGACTACGGCGCGACGGTCTGGAATGACGGGGAAATTGACATCGCGCCGGAGTACCTGTACGAAAACGCCGCGCCAGTTTCGGAGAAAATCGCCGGATAAGCTGTCTATTAGGAAACGCTGTCAAGGAATTTCAGGAAGGCGGCTTTCCCGCTCTCGTCACGGCGATACACGCCCGCGTGCTCTAACACCTTGGCGAATACGACGCCGGTTTCCTTACGCACAATGCCCAGCGCGTTTTCCGTCGTGAACTCGTACTTGTCGCGGAAACCTTCGGCCCAGTCGGCGTGTTTGGCGGTACGCTCATCGGCGCGCAGGTCTCCGCCGTTCACGAGGCAGTCCGCCACGGCGGATAACTCGTCTTTCAGACGCGCCGGGAGTACCGCAAGCCCCATGACTTCTATCAGGCCGATATTTTCCTTTTTGATGTGGTGCAGTTCGGCGTGGGGATGGTACAGCCCTAACGGATGTTCCGGCGTCGTCAGGTTGTTACGGAGCACAAGGTCAAGTTCATAATCCGCGCCGCGCCGCCGGGCGATAGGCGTAATGGTATTATGCGGTTCGCCATCGGTTTCGGCGAAAATCACGGCGTCGGGGTCGGAGTAGCCGCGCCACGCCGTCAGAATCGTGTCGGCGAGGGAAATCAGGCGTTCGGGTTCGGCGGCGGTCAGACGGATGACGGCCATCGGCCACTTGACGATACCCGCTTTCACGTCGTCGTAGCCGGGGAAGCGGTATTCGGTCTCGACGGGGGCTTTCTCCATGGCGAACGTATACCGCCCGCCTTGGAAATGGTCATGGGCGAGGATAGAGCCGCCCACGATAGGCAAATCGGCGTTGGAGCCAACGAAGTAATGCGGGAACTGACGCGTAAAGTCTAACAGCTTGCCGAAACAGGCCTTATCAATCTTCATGGGCACGTGCTGACGGTTCAAGCAAATGCAGTGCTCGTTATAGTAGACGTAGGGCGAGTATTGCAGGAACCATTGCGAGCCGTTGATAAGAATGGGAATCAGGCGGTGATTCTGCCGGGCGGGATGATTGAGGCGTCCGGCGTAGCCCTCGTTCTCGGCGCAGAGCAGACAGCGCGGGTAATTCGACGCCGGAAGATTCCGCGCCGCCGCAATCGCTTTCGGGTCTTTCTCGGGCTTGGAAAGGTTGATGGTGATGTCAAGGTCGCCGTATTCCGTGGGGGCCTTCCATTGAATGTCCTTGGCGATACGGTCACGGCGGATATAGTTGGTGTCCTGACTGAACTTATAGTACCAGTCGGTAGCGCTTTTGGGGCTTTGACGGTACAGGCCCTTGAACTTTGCGATAACCGCGGACGGACGCGGCGTCAGACGGCCCATGATTTCCGTATCGAGCAAGTCGCGGTATTTGGCGGAATTGCCTTTCAGCACGCCGCGTTCGTAAGCGTCATTGAGAAGCGCGTCAAGAATATTCGCTAACTCGTCGGCTTGCGGACGGCTGACGTTTTCCGTGGGAATCGCGGCGCTTTGCGCGGTTACGGATTCCGTCGGCG
>JAFSOM010000308.1 GCA_017447005.1 Oscillibacter sp. | reverse complement strand
TAGTAACGCAACAGCACATCCACGAGCTTTTCAAGGTCGAGCGGCTTGGCAAGGTGGTCGTTCATCCCCGCCTTGAACGCCTCCTGCTTATCCTCCTCAAACGCGTTGGCGCTCATCGCCACTATCGGAACGGACGCTTTCACGCTGTCCGGCAAAGCGCGTATCTGCCGCGCCGCCTCCAAGCCGTCCATGCGCGGCATTTGCAAGTCCATGAGAATAAGGTCATAGAACCCCGGCGGTTCCGACTTCACCTTTTCCACCGCGATTGACCCGTCTTCCGCCGTGTCTACGGTCGCGTCGCACATCTCCAAAAGCGTGACGGCGATTTCCCGGTTGACCGCGTTATCCTCCGTCAGCAGAATGCGGAATCCGGACAGACTTTCGCCGCCGGCGTCGGCGCGGCTCTCGCGCAGTTTTTTCATGCTCTCTTTCAGGATGTCCTCGCCCTCGGTCACTTCCATATGCTGGTCGGCCTGTAGCGGAAACTCCAAATTGACGATAAATTCCGCGCCTTTGCCCTCTTCGGTCTCCACGCGGATACTTCCGCCCATCATATCCACCAGATTCTTGACAATGGACAAGCCCAAGCCCGCGCCGGAGACGCCACCTAATGTGGTATTCCGTTCCCGCTCGAACGGCTCGAACGCCCGCCCGACAAACTCCGCGCTCATGCCGATTCCCGTATCCTTGACGCGGATTTCATAGGCGCCGTATCCCTCCTGACTTGCGTCGGGCTTTTGATTCAACGACAAATTCACGGAGCCGTTCGGGGGCGTGAAGTTTATCGCGTTCGTCAGGAGGTTGATGAAAATCTGATTCAGGCGCAAGCGGTCGCAAATCACTTTCTCCTGCCGGATTCCGCCCGAAACGTTAAAGCGGATATGTTTTTCCGCCGCCTGTCCCTGTACCATGGTATAGACTTCGCGCAGAATGCGGTTGAGGTTTTGCGGCGCGGGGTCAAGCTGTAGGCGTCCGTTCTCCATGCGGGACGTTTCCAGAATGTCGTTGAGCATTCCCAGCAGGCTTTTGCTGGATGTCATGATTTTGTTCAGGTAGTCGCGCACAACGCCGCGGTATTCCAGATTTTCCAGCGCGAGGCCCGTAAAGCCTATCACGGCGTTCATGGGCGTGCGGATGTCGTGGGACATGTTCGACAGAAACCGGGATTTGGCGGCGGACGCGGCTTCGGCTTTCGTCTTGGCCTCCGTCAACTCCACCTGCTGTTCCTGCAAGCGGGCGTTTTGGCTGTCAATGAGCGCGTAACTCTTCTGTAACTCTCTGGTATAAGTATCCTTTTCGAGAATGCGCCGCCGCTGTATGAGCATATAGGCGCACAGGGCCACAAAAGACATTGCGTTGACCGTAAGCAGAAACGCGACAAGCGGGTAATTCTCCACAATGCCACGGAAAGTAAACTGTTCGTAACGATGCGTAATCCATTTGCGGTCGAGTTTCTCAATAAATCCCTCGGACTGCAATTCTCTCAGGGCCGCGTTGATGTCGTCCCGCAGTTCTTCGGATTCCGGGGTCAGGGCCATACAGGAGTAAATATGGCTGACCGCGAAACTTGGCTTTATATCGTGAATATTGAGCTTTTTCAGGAAAATGTTCCCGACTTGAATCGGACAGAACAGAAATTCGTACTTTTTCCCGTTGTATTCCGTTTCATTCTCCACAATTTCAAACATGGTTCGGTAATCGGGGACATAGGAGAGGTTCCGCAAACCCAGAAACGGGAATACCTGCATTGCGGCGATATTTTTTCCATAGAGCTGTCCCAACTGCGTGACGCTTTTTTTCCCATAAACGACGTACTGCTTCCGCGCCGTGGGAATCGTGGCAATCAGGCGCACATCGGACTGGATAAACTGCGATTCCATGTTCAGCGCGATATCCGCCTCACGGTTCAGGAGCGCGTCGCGGGCGTCGCCCCACGACATGAGCTTCAAATCCACGTTGTAGCCCAGCCGATTGCAGACTTTGTGAAGCAATTCCACATCCAAGCCCTGCATATCGCCGTGTTCGTCTATGTAGGAAAAGGGCTCATAGTCCTCATCCGCCACGACGCGCAGCGTTTTTTCAAAGCGATTTTCCGGCTGGATTTCCACCTTAGGCGGGGCGCGGAACGCGTCCGACAACATAAGATAGACAAGGAAGGGCAACGTCAGGCAAAGAAAAAGCAGTATGGACGCGCTAATCGCAATATTCCGCTTTCGACGAAAGAAATCTTCCCTCTGCCAATGGGGAATAAGGTCGCTACGGGTGGGAAAGGGCGTGCGGGAATGCGCGTGCGGGCGCTCTCCCTGTCCGTGCGCGGATTTTCCGTGACTGTCCGCCCATGCGATGAGTTTCCGTTCCGGGAGGAAAGGGTCCAAATCCTGATTCCCGGACGGTTTTCGTTCTCTGGCAGTCCCTGTTCTTTTCATGTCATAACCCTCAACAATCAAATCCGGTTTGTTACGCGGCGCGGGACGATAGCCCGACCGAAAGAATGGGGGCATTATAATACAAATACTCTCAATAGGCAAGAGGAATTACAAAAAAATTTGCCTCTCTTATCAAAAAAAGAGGCAAAACAGGAAATTTCAACTTTTCCCGGGAAATTATCGAAATTTTATCAAAAAATACGGCATTTATCGAAACTTTTTGGTGAAATTTATTTTTTCTTTTCCGCGCCCGGAAACTTTCGCTCAAAGGGCTGGATTCGCAGAGGTTTTTTCGCTATCCGTCCGCTCCGCGTCCGCGCCCCGGACGGAGGCGGGATACGAAAACGGAAAGATAAATTTTATAGCGTAAACGATAAATTTTTTGCGCCGGAACGATAAATCAACGCAAATTGTAGGGATTGCACAAAAATGTTTTCCACGTATGGACAAATCGACCGGAAATGTCCGTAATTCTATGACGCTCCCGCGCTTTTTTGTGGATTTTTTCTAATGCCCCTTCCCGGCGGCGGAACGAAAATCGCGCTTTCGTACCGTTCCGGGGAAGTTTACGCTAACAGACTCCGGGGGAATCATTGCAGTAACAGGAGGTCTTGCGGGCCGATGGACACGTTGACATGACGCTGGTCGGGCGTTGTGCGCCACGTGTTGCGGTCAATTTCCATGCGCAACAGCGGCGCGTCGGGCGAGGCCCCCGTCGGACGCAACAG
>JAFSOM010000307.1 GCA_017447005.1 Oscillibacter sp. | reverse complement strand
GCGTCAACTCCCGTATCGCGTTCCCGGCGGCGATTATCACGCTTGCGATTCTTATCGCGGTATCGATAACCGGAAACGCGGTCTCCGTGGGCGAGTTCGAGTATAACGTCATACAGGCGTTGCCGTACTTCGTGACGCTGATTCTTGCGGTCATGGGCCTGAACGTACTGCTTGTGCTGGGCGTGGGAATCGTACTGTTCATGATTGCGGGAGCGGTTACGGGTTCGCTGACGTACATTTCCGCGTTCACGGCGATGGGCGACGGGACAACCGGCATGTTTGAGACGATGATAGTGACAATCCTTGTGGCGTCCATTGGCGCGTTAATCCGGGAAAACGGCGGGTTCGCGGCGATACTGGCCTTTATCCACGGACATTTCAAAGGCAAGCGCGGCGGTATGCTGGGAATCGGACTTTTAACGGCGCTGATGGACATCTCGACGGCGAACAATACGGTAGCAATCGTCATGGCGGCGCCGATTGCGAAGGAAATCAGCGCGGAGTACGGCATTGAGCCGGAGAAAACCGCGTCGTTACTCGACACCTGCTCGTGCGTCCTGCAAGGCGTGATACCCTACGGCGCGCAACTGCTGATTGCGGCGTCGTTGAGCGGCCTTTCCAGCATTGCGATTATTCCGTTTTTGTTCTACCCGTTCCTGCTTGCGCTTGTCGTACTCGTTTCGATTGCGCGGGAACGCTGAACGCGCTTTCCCCTGTCCCGCTGTTCTTTCCGGGACGGGGGAATCATTTTTCACGGCAAAAAAAGCGGTTCGCGTCCGGTTGGTTCTTGACGCGGACTTGTCAAATGTGGTATGATAACGGCGGCGTGAAAACAAGATTCCGCCTGTCTGACGGGATTCGCAAACGTACAGAAGGTTCAGAGGCGCAAACGTACAGGAGTTTCAGAGGAGGCGGTTGTCATGAAAACTATCATTACCATCGGACGGCAATTCGGAAGCGGCGGTAAGGAAGTCGGCATTCGGCTGGGAAAGGAACTGGGCGTTCCATGTTACGACAAGGAACTGATGAAGGAAGCCGCCAAACAAAGCGGCCTGTCCGAAAAGATTCTGGAGAGTTTCGACGAGCGCCCCAAGAGCCTGCTTTATTCCATCGCTATGGACTCGTACATCTTCTCTCTGCCGGGTACCGGCGCGGGCGATTCGCTGGAACAACAGGTCTATTTGGCCACGTTTGACACCATCCGCAATCTGGCGGAAAAAGGCCCGTGCGTGATTATCGGGCGTTGCGCCGACTACGCGCTGTCGGACAATCCGAACCTTCTGCGCCTGTTCATTTACGCGCCGCTGAAAGACCGTATCGAACGCGTCGCGGCGCGTCAGGGGCTGTCGCCGGAGAAGGCCCGGACGCTTATCCAAAAGACCGACCGCCGCCGCGCTTCCTATTACGAATACTACACTTCCCACGGCTGGGGGGAAGTCGAGAGCTATGACTTCTGCCTCAATTCCAGCAGTCTCGGACTGGGCGGCACGGTCGAGCTGATACGTTCCATGGTCGAGCATAAGGAAAACCCCGTGGAAAGTCCGACCGAACACGACCCCACGCGATAAGGCCTGACGGCGCGGAAATTCTTTTCCCAGTATCGCAAACATCGCAACCCCGCAAGGCGCACTCTTCCATATGTGACGCAATCACGCGGCGCGGAACCCGTCACGCGGCGCGGGTTGGGAAAAAATCGGGATAAGGAGCGAGAGTATGAGCGAGAACACCAAAAAAATCCGGAGAATCGGCGTATTGACCAGCGGCGGCGACGCGCCCGGCATGAACGCGGCGGTGCGGGCCGTCGTGCGGGAGGCGCTGACCAACAATGTCGAGTGCGTAGGCATCCGGCGCGGCTACAACGGCCTGATTCGCGGCGACTATTACCTGATGAACGGTCAGGAAGTCAGCCACATTCTTTCCCGGGGCGGTACGGTGCTCTATACCGCCCGCAGTGACGAGTTCATGACCGAGGAAGGCCGTCAACGCGCCGTGGACGTGTGCCGCTTCCTCGGGTTGGACGGTCTGGTAACTATCGGCGGCGACGGCACATTCCGCGGCGCCTTGGAACTCTCCCGCCTTGGCGTTCCCGTCGTGGGCATTCCCGCCACGATTGACAACGATGTCGGCTGCTCCAATTACACTATCGGCTTTGACACGGCCTGCAATACCGCTATCGAATGCGTCGACCGTCTGCGCGACACGATGTCGTCTCATGAGCGTTGCTCTATCGTGGAAGTCATGGGACGCCGCGCCGGATTCCTCGCCCTGTACGTCGGCATTTCCGTCGGCGCGACGGCGGTGCTCATCCCTGAAAACGACCTTGACTTTGAGCGCGATGTCATTGAGCCTATCCGGGAAGCGAAATTCGTCGGCAACACGCACTTTATGTTAGTCGTGGCCGAAGGCGTGTGCATGGACGAAAAATTCCCCGGCGTCCATACCGTGTTCGACTTGGGCGACAAAATCAAGCAGGAAATCGGCATGAAACCCACCGTAACCGTACTCGGCCACCTCCAGCGCGGCGGCAAGCCCACCGCCCGCGACCGTGAGACCGCCAGCCGTATGGGCTACCGCGCCGTCAAGGCGTTGGTTGAGGGCCGCTCCAATATCGTCGTCGGCACGCAGGAGGGCAAGATTCAGGAAATCCCCATTGAAGAGGCCTTGGAGATGAAGAAGGGCGTTCAAATGGAGCGTTACTATATGCTTCACGACCTCCAGAACCGCGTG
>JAFSOM010000306.1 GCA_017447005.1 Oscillibacter sp. | reverse complement strand
TATCTGCGCGGATTCTCCCCCGTATGGCGCGACCTGACGAGCGGAAAAGCGCAATTTATTCTGTAAGGAGGTCAATATCATGGCGTTATACAGTGAAAAAGTGATGGACCATTTCCGCAACCCCCGGAACGTCGGCGTGATTGAGGACGCGGACGGCGTCGGCGAAGTGGGCAACGCGAAATGCGGCGACATTATGAAAATGTACCTGAAAATCCGGGACGACGTGGTAGAGGATGTCAAATTCGAGACGTTCGGCTGTGGGAGCGCGATTGCGTCCAGTTCCATGGCGACGGAGCTGATTAAGGGCAAGCCCGTTTCGGAGGCGATGAAGCTGACCAACAAAGCGGTCGCGGAGGCGCTGGACGGTCTGCCCGCCTATAAAATGCACTGTTCCGTTCTGGCGGAGGAGGCGATACAATCGGCCCTGACGGACTATTACGGAAAGCACCCCGAGAAAAAGCCGCAAGACGGACAGCATAAGACGGCGTAAAACGAAACCGTAAGACGAAGGGCGGCGCGTCGTTCCGGCGATACCGGACGCAACGCGCCGCCGAATGTTATATCATGTATTCAACGGTTTTATCCGCCGTCAGCGCGGTTTTGCCGTTGAATAACGTGACCGCTTCCCGGGTCTCCGTCGGGCCGAAGGCGTAGGGGCGCACGGTCTCCTGTTCGAGCAGACGCGCCGGAATGACGCGGTTGTAGCGTTCCGGAAACGCGTCCGTCGTCCGCACGCCCTCCACCGGACAGGCGCCTTCTATCCGGTAGGGGTCAAAGGCGTAAACATCGCCGCCGTGAATCTCCGTCAGCAGGATATAATGCCACCCGTCCAAGTCGACGCGCACGACCGCCGCGCCGCCGCGTAGGAGCGCGTCGCGCAGACGACTGTTCTGCCCTAATTCCACTTCCCGCCCCGAAAGATACGCGCTGGATAACGCGAGGCGTCCTGTCTGACCGAAACCGTCAAGCCAGTGACTTAAAAACTGCATGGCGGTATGGGAAGTTCCGTTTTTCCCGGAAAATCCGTCGGCGCCGTAGCTGTCCAGACAGAACAGCATGATGTTCCGCACGACTTCCGGCGGTATCTCCTCCCGTTCAAACAGGAAACTCAGGGCGTTGAGCAGGGAAGTCGGGCCGCAGTCGTATTCGGTCATCTGATACCGCAGGGGAATTTTCATAGCCTGTTTCACTCCTCCGGATTCGCAAGCCAACGTAACGCACAGGCGGCGTACAGGGCGGCGCCCGTCGCAAGCGCGGATTCGTCCAAGTCGAAGTGACTGTTATGAATCCCGGCGAGCGTATTGGGCAAGGCCTCGTTCGCCGTGCCCAGATAGGCGTAACACCCGGGGACTTGCGACAGGTATTCCGCGAAATTATCGCCGCTCAAGGACAAGGGACGGTTTCCGACGACGGAAAGCCCTAACTCCCGCGCCACGGCTTGCGCCTCCGCGCAGACTTCCGGCGCGTTGACCAGCGCGGAACAAATGCCCGTCCAGACGGTTTCCGCCTCCGCGCCGCTGACGGCGGCGATATGCCGCGCCGTTTCGTCAATGCGTTCCCGCGCCTCCAGCCGCGCCGTTTGGGAGACCGTGCGCGTCGTTCCCTCCAGTTCCGCGTACTCCGCTACGGCGTTATACGTCGTCCCGGCGTTGAGCTTGCCGATACCGAGAATGACGGGTTCCGTCGGCGACGTGCGGCGGGCGACGAGGCCCTGTACGGCGACGACAATCTGACTTGCGGCGTAGAGCGCGTCGGCGCCGAGTTGGGGCGCGGCGACATGCGCGGACTTCCCGTGAATCCTCACGCGGAAATGGTCAACCGCGGCGTTATTCAGTCCCGGCGTGATTCCGACCGTCCCGACGGGCAAATCCGGCGCGACGTGCAGTCCGAACACGCGACGGACGCCGCGAAGCGTTCCGGCGTTGATAAAATCCGCCGCGCCGCCGCCCGTCTCCTCCGCAGGTTGGAATATCAGCCGGACTTCCCCCGAAAACGCGTCCCGGCGTTCGGCGAGAATCCCCGCCGCGCCCAGTAAACAGGCGGTATGGGCGTCGTGTCCGCAGGCGTGCATAACGCCGTCGGTCTCCGAACGGTAGGCCGCGCCGCTTTCTTCCTGAATCGGAAGCGCGTCAATATCCGCCCGCAGCGCCACGGATTCCCCCGGCGCCGCGCCGCGCAGTACGCCCAGTACGCCCGTCGCGCCGATACGCCGATGTTCCACGCCCGCCTTATCAAGTTCCCGCTCAATGACCGCCGCCGTTTCGTATTCGCGTAACGCAAGTTCCGGGCGGCGGTGCAGTTCGCGCCGAAGCGCAATCAAATAGCTTTCGCGTTCTTTCCCGCATTTTATGACGTTTTCCATAGTTACCCGCTCCTGAGTGATGTTGTTCGCGGAAGCGCAACGCGTTTCCGGCGTCTGATTCTATCGTGTTTGCGCCGCCGTTTCAACCGCCTCTTGACGGCGGACGGCGAAGTATGCATAAAGTTTTGATTGACGAGCGAATATACGGCTGAAAAACCCCTCCCCCTGTCCCCCTCCCCTTTCAGGGGCGGGGGTACGGAGAAGATGAGCGTGAAATCTTAAATTGTAGATTTTTAGCGCGTTTCCGATTGAAATTTGTTTTTCTTATCGGCCTTTCGGATTTTGTTCCCCCGCCCCTGAAAGGGGAGGGGTTCAGGAGGAGGGGTTCGATTATGCGCAACTTGCCAAGTAAGCGTGTACGCATACGACGGCGAAAGCGCCTTAAAAACGTCTTGACAGAAACGCCAATCAGGATATATATTGATACGGACAGGAGGCTTTGCGTATGAATTTTGTCTTTATCTCCCCGAATTTTCCGCACACGTACTGGCAGTTCTGCGACCGTCTGAGGCGGAACGGCGTCAACGTCCTCGGAATCGGCGACGCGGCCTATGACGACCTTGAAGCGCCGCTCCGCAACGCCCTGACGGAATACTACCGCGTCGAATCGCTGGAACATTACGACAGCGTTCTCCGCGCCTTGGGCTATTTTACGTTCCACTATGGGAAAATCGACTGGATTGAATCGAATAACGAGTACTGGCTGGAACAGGACGCCCGGCTAAGAACCGATTTTCACGTCACGACGGGCGTACAGGCGGACGAAATCGGCGCGTGGAAACATAAGTCCGCCATGAAGCCCGTATACCGGGCGGCGGGGATTCCCACGGCCCGCTGTCACGGCGTGACGACGCCGGAAGCGGCGGAAGCGTTTCTCCGGGAAATCGGCGGCTATCCGGTGATTGCAAAGCCGGATGTGGGCGTCGGCGCGGCGGATACGTATAAAATCGAGAGCGACGCCGACTTGAAAGCGTTCTTTGAGAGCAAGCCGGATGAGCCGTATGTCATGGAAGAGTTCGTGGAAGGCGACATTTGCTCCTATGACGCTATCACGGATTCTCATTGTGAGCCGCTGTTCGAGTCCATGACCGTATGGCCGCCGTCCATTGCGGACATTGTCAATCACGACAAGGATTTGTCCTATTACACCTGCGCGACGGTTCCGGACGCGTTGCGCGACATGGGACGCAAGGCGCTGGAAGGGTTCAATGTGCGCAGTCGGTTCGCGCACTTGGAATTTTTCCGTATGACCAAAGCGCGGCCGGGTCTGGGCGGCGTCGGAGACTTCGCCGCGCTGGAAGTCAATATGCGTCCGGCGGGCGGCTACACGCCCGATATGATGAACTTCGCCCACTCCACGGACGTTTACCAAATTTGGGCGGACATGGTCACGGACGACACGCGCAAACTTCCCGACAGCGGCGACCATCACTGGTGCGTCTACGCGAGCCGTAAGGACTGGCACAACTATCTCCATACGCATGAGGAAATTTTGGAGCGTTACGGAAACAAAATCGTCATGTGCGAGCGTATGCCGCCGCTAATGTGGGCGACGATGGGCTGTCAG
>JAFSOM010000305.1 GCA_017447005.1 Oscillibacter sp. | reverse complement strand
CGCCGCCGCCCGTACAGCCGGAACCCGCGCCCGTCACGCCGCCCGCGCCGCCCGCGCAGGATTCCGCCGCGCAGAAACCCGCCAACAGTGACGACGATTACTGGGGTTCCCTGTTCAATATCTTCAAAGACCGTCAGTAATGACTTCTCCCCGTGAACGCTTTCACGGGGAGTTTTTTTGATTGCCTGAACGGTTGCGACGCGCCTTTTGCCACGAAGCGACAGAGGAGGGAAACGCCAATTTTCCACAAATTGCCATTGGCGCGAATGGCGAATTTTACGCCGTTTGATTTTCGCCGGACGGCGCAAGCTATTCGGGCCGCGTGTCCGGGACGGAGAGAACGTTTCAGGGAAAATTTGGGCTTCGATTCAGTCCGTTTTCCGGGCTTTTGCGACAAATCCGGAGGAAATGGCGCTCAAAAACAAGATTTCCTAAGGGGTGATTTCGCTTGTATGGAGCTTTGGCGAAACGGATATGCGGCTTGGCGACGGCGTTTCTGCTGTGCGCGGTCGCCGTCGGGGCGTCGGACGTGAGCGCGGCGCGGAGCCTGATACCCGTCGGGCATACCGTCGGCGTAAAGCTGTTTTCGCGTGGCGTGATGGTGGTCAAGCTGACCGACGGCGGCACGCCCGCACGGAACGGCGGTCTGCGTACCGGAGACGTGATTCTGCAATGCGGCGGCACGCCCGTCACGTCCGTGGAGCAGTTCCAGAGCCTGTTACAGGGCGACGGGAGCGCGGATTTACGCGTGTCCCGTAACGGCGGGGAAATGACGATACGCGTGGAGCCGGAGCGCAACGAGGACGGCGTCTGTCAAATCGGCGCGTGGATACGCGACAGCATGGCGGGCATTGGCACGCTGACGTGGTACGACCCCGACAGCGGCAAATTCGGCGCGTTAGGCCACGGCGTCATGGACGCGGATACAGGCTTGCTCATGCCGTTTCAGGACGGCGCGATTTTGCCGTCAAAGGTGAAGGCGGTCAAGAAGGGCGAACGCGGAAGCGCGGGAGAATTGCGCGGCGACTTCGACTTGTCCCGCGACCTTGGCCCGCTCTACGCGAACACGGATTGGGGCGTGTTCGGGACGCTGGACGCCGCCGACGCCGACGCGCTGACGGGCGAACCTATGCCCATCGGACAGCCGACCGTCGGCCCGGCGCGGATTTTGTCCAACGTGCGCGGCGACGAGGTGGAATCCTACGCAATCGAGATAACGCGGATTCTGTCCGACAGCGGCGACGGGCGCGATATGGAAATCAGCGTCACCGACCCGGAACTGTTGGAGCGCACAGGCGGCATTGTGCAGGGCATGAGCGGAAGCCCGATACTCCAGAACGGCGGCTTTGTCGGCGCGGTCACGCACGTGCTCTTGCAGGACCCGTCCAAGGGGTACGGCATTGCCATAGAAACCATGCTCGCGGCGATGTAAAACCGCCGACGCCCTCTCCCGTAACCTTTCGTCACCGGGAGAGGGCGTTTTTTCGTCGGTTTTTCGATTGACGCGCCTTTGTCGCCCTCCGGAACGGGGCATATGGCAAACATTGATAACGAAGCAAACACGACATATCAGCCAATAGCGCGCAGTAGAGAATATCCCATTGGGCGACAGGCGGCGACTTGCCGTTGCCCAATGGGATTGTTGCGTTTCGGGTGTTCCGATTATAGGATGACGCAGGGGGACTTCGCGTTTTGAAATTCGCTGTCATGCTTCAGAGTGGCGTACCATCGTTATGAGGCTTTTGCTACTTTTGCTATCCTGAGAAATTACGCGGCAGTCCTTTATCATGTGGCACGTCAGTTGCACAGCGCAACCGACGTGAAGAGAGTTTTACCAGCAGGAGCGGACTCACAGGCACGTCAAACGTGCGTTACGCCTGTTGCCGTCACGCCCGTTTGACATAACGGCGCGTCAGCGACATGCGCCGTTGTGTCGCTGACGTACCGCAATGCCGTTCACAATGACGGCGCGTCGCGTTTTTGTCCGTCCTGCTGGCTCCACTCCGCGATTCTTTCGGCGTCCTTGCGAATGCTCTCCGCCGCTTTAATCTGCTCCCGCATATCTTCCATTCGCCTATAGTTTGCTTCCCGTTCGGCGTTTAGGCGTTCCGTTTCCTTACGCCATTCCTCCGGCTTTATCTTTTCCCCGGCGTCCCGTAAAGCGGACAAATACTTTTCAGCGGACGCGAAAGCCGCCAGTTCCGTTTGATACTGTTCCTCGTATAAGGCCCGCT
>JAFSOM010000304.1 GCA_017447005.1 Oscillibacter sp. | reverse complement strand
TGAGCAAACGTGTGGCCGCTTCCTAAATAATGCTTGACAGCCTTCATCCTCAAGTCCACACTGTACGCCATAATGATCCCATCCTTTCCGCTTTTTAATATACAATATTTACAATCAATAGTCAAGTGGGATAACTATAACAAGGGCGTCCGCAAAAACGGCAGACTCAATCCCAACATTCTTTGCTGACGCGCCGGACAGCGGCGAACGGAAACCGGACATCAAGTTAGCGTTGTGAGGAGGAAGCCTTATGGAACAGCAACCCGCCGCGCAAAAAACCGCTTACAAGGAAAAAAGAATCGGCGGCACGACTTACTGCATTACCAGCGTCTACACAGGCGAGAAGGATTTGAAAACAGTTCTGGAAGAACTCGCCGTGCGGCGCGTCACAACGGAGCATGGTTTAACGTAGATTCTCTGAAATGAGCGGATTTAGGAAATTTGCATAAACGGCTTTCAATATTTTGCGTATCCTGTGTCATTAAGATACAGGATATAGTTTTATATCACGGCGATTTTGTGCAATCCTACAAACTTGCTTATTTTTGAAAGTTTTCACTCTGCGGCCCGCCGCATCCTTGCGCGGCGTCGGCTCCCGGTTTTATAATAGCGTTGCCGGAGCAATCCGGCGGGAGCCATTCGCGCCGCTCATCGTATGAATCTGGCAGGTCGGGAGGTAAAACAATGGCCGGAAAAACGTACAATGTCGGCATTTACTGCCGTCTGAGCAACGACGACGAACGCGACGGGGAATCCGTCAGCATTGAGAACCAGAAACTTCTGCTACAGCAGTACGTCAAGGAACGCGGCTGGAACCTGACCGATACCTATATCGACGACGGTTACAGCGGGACTAATTTCCAGCGTCCCGGCGTACAGCGGCTGATTGCCGACGCTATGGCAAAGCGGATTAACGTCATTCTGGTGAAAGACCTGTCCCGTTTCGGGCGCAACTACGTTGAGTTCGGACACTACACGGAAGATGTGTTTCCCTCCATCGGGTGCCGTTTCATCGCGTTGAATAACGGAATCGACACCGGAAGCAAGGACGGAAGCAACGATGTGATGTGCTTTTTGAACCTTTTTAACGAGTTCTACAGCAGAGACACGAGTAAAAAGGTCAAGGCGGTCAAGAAAGCCTGCGCGGAAAGCGGAAAGTTCATGGGAACGTACCCCGCTTTCGGCTACAAGCGCGACCCGCTTGACAAACATCATCTTATCATTGACGAGGAAACCGCGCCGATTGTGCGCAGAATCTTCGCTATGCGGGCGTCCGGGATGGCGTTCCGCAGAATCGCCCTGACGCTCAACGAGGAAGGGATTCTTCCTCCCGGCGTCCGCTACTATCAGCGCAACGGGCGGGATGACCCGCGCCGCGTCAACCATCAGTGGGCCGAAACCACGATTAAAGTCCTGATTCGCAACGAGGTTTATATCGGCAACATGGTGCAGGGGAAATACGGAACTCTCTCCTACAAGTCCAGAAAGCTGATAAACAAGCCGGAAGAGGAATGGATTCGCGTGGAGGGAACGCACGAGCCGATTATCTCCCGCGACGTATGGGATACGGTAGTCAGCATTGGCAAAGACAACATTCGCAGACGCAAGCCCTCGGACGGAGCGAACAGCATTTTCAGCGGGCTTGTCTACTGCGCGGACTGCGGTTTCCGTATGCGCAACCACCTTGAAAAGTTTCAGCATAAGGACGGCGTAAGCGGACACTACAGTTCCTTTATCTGCGGCAACTACTCCCGGAGCGGACGGACGGCCTGCACTGTCCATACGATTTATGAAAACGCGCTTCGTGAAATCGTCCTTGAGGACATCCGCGAAAAGGCGCGGCTCATGGAGTACGACTATGACGGGATGATGGAGCGGATTATCCAAATCAAGGATAAGGAACATCACAGCCTTATGGCGTCCTGCGAACAGGAACTGAAAACGACCGCCGCCCGCGTCCGGGAACTGGAACGGCTCATGCAAAGTTTGTATGAGGACAAATGCGCGGGGGTTATCCCTCAACCCGTATTCCAGACGCTGATGCGGAAATACGAGGAGGAACGCGCAAGAAAAGCCGCCGCCCTCCCGGAACTGGAGCGGAAAGCCGCCCTGCGCCGTGAGGAACGCCGGGATACGGAGAAATGGGCCGCGATGATTCGGCGTTACACCGAAATCACGGAACTGGACGAAACGGTTCTGATGGAACTGGTGGAGCGGATTGAGGTGGGGGAAACCGAAAAGCGCGGCTCTCTCCGTATCCGCAAGGTGACAATCCGTTACCGCTACGTCGGCGACGTAAGCGGCGCTGTGGGAACGGAGGCGTAACGCTATGGAAAAGCTGTATCGCGTCGGCCTCTACTGCCGCCTGAGCGTGGATGACGCCCACAACTCCGCAAAGGCAAAAAACTATATCCCCGCCGACGAATCCGTCAGCATTGCGAACCAGCGGGAACTGCTGTCTAAATTCGTCATGATGAACGGATGGGTGGAGACAAAGACCTACATCGACGATGGCTACTCCGGCGCGAATTTCCAGCGTCCCGGATTTCAGGAAATGCTGGAGGACGCCCGGAACGGCGTTATCAACCTGATTCTCGTAAAAGACCTCTCCCGTCTGGGACGCGACTTTGTGGAAGTGGGACGCTACACAAGCGACGTGTTTCCGTCCCTCGGCGTCCGGTTCGTATCCGTTCTGGACTGTCTCGATACGGAGGGCGACAATACGGATATGCTGCACTTCCGCAGTCTTATGAACGATTACCATTTGCGTGATTTGAGCGGAAAAGTCCGGTCGATTCTGCACAGCAAAAAGGCCAGCGGACAGTTCACCTCCGCTTACGCCCCCTACGGCTATCGTAAGAGCGATGAGGACAAACATAAGCTCGTCATTGACGAATACGCCGCTGGCGTCGTTCGCCGGATATTTGATATGCGGGCGTCCGGGATGTCTTACGGTAAGATTACCGCAACGCTAAATCAGGAAGCGATTCTCTCTCCACGGTATTATTGGAATCGGCAAACCGGAAAAGAGGGGCGTGAGGTTTCTCCGCTGTGGTCATACGCAACAGTAAAACATCTGCTTCAAAATGATGTCTATCTTGGCAATCTGCGGATGAACCATACCGGAACCCGTTCCTATAAGGATTCCACGCAAATCAGCAAGCCGGAATCCGAGTGGATACGGATTAAAAACGCTCATGAGCCTGTCATTACGCGGGAAACGTGGGACGCCGTTCAGAAAATCAATCAGGCGACGCGTAACGAATATGAGGGCAGACGAAAACCGACCTCTAAACTGTTTTCCGGGAAACTGGTATGCGCCGACTGCAAAGCCCCTATGGTCGCCAATACGGAAACGAAACGCAAAGGATATTCCGGCGTAAAACGCTATGTGTCCTATCACTGTAGCAGATATACCCGCTCAGGGAGAAGCGTCTGCTCATGGCACAGCATTTATGAAAACACGCTGGCGCGGATTGTCCTCGCGGACATCCGGGAACAGGCGCGAAAGGTTACGGTAGACGAATCCGCGATTGAGGAAAAGCTCATGCGCAAGTTGTCCGGCGAAACGGAACGCGGGGACGGGCTTCTCATACTATTTCCGTTTTAACCAGTCGACAAAAACAACTTCCCAAGCCAGTCCCGTTTTGTGATATGAACATCGGTTTCATTTGTTAAAGCGCAGATAACTTCGCAAAGGCGTTCCTCTACCTTATCCAGAGATTCAAAAAACTCGTTTTT
>JAFSOM010000303.1 GCA_017447005.1 Oscillibacter sp. | reverse complement strand
CAGATTGACTTGCCGGAAGGCAAGCTGTCGGGACTGAAAGACGCCATGCGCGTCCTGAAAAACGTGGAGGGAATCGGAATCTGCGAGTTGACCGACGCCGACGTTGTGCGGCATGTGATGGTACAGCGGATTGTACAGGCCTACGCGGAGTACGAGAAGCGTCACGGCGCGGAGTATCGGGAAGCGCGTCCGGAGACGGACAGACGCCCGACGCGTCCGCAGGGAATCCGCCGGACGCCCGGAAGGGGGCGGCGCTGATGTTGAAACGTCACATAACGCCCGGAAGGGGGCGGCGGTAATGGGCAAGCGTCATATCGTTTCCATTCGCGCCACCGTCCCCGGCATGGACGACGGAATCCGGGCGTTTATCCGGAAAGTTATCCGGACGGCGTTGGAGGCGGAGGGCGTCACGTTTCCCTGTGAGGTGAACGTACTTTTAACGTCCGACGAGGGAATCCGGGAAATCAACCGCGAACAGCGCGACATCGACGCGCCGACGGACGTGTTAAGTTTTCCCATGTTCGACCTGACGCCGGGAGAACTGCCCATACCGGAGACCGACGCCGACCCGGAAACAGGTTGCGTACCGCTGGGCGATATGGTCATCTCTATGGAGCGCGTGGCGGCGCAGGCGAAGGAGTACGGACACTCGAACCGCCGCGAATTGTCCTATCTCGTCACGCACTCGATTCTGCATTTGCTGGGCTATGACCATATGGACGAAGGCCCGGAAAAGGAACGTATGCGGACGCGGGAAGAGGAAATTTTGTCGAAACTCGGTCAGACCAGAGACAAGGCGTAAGCCCTAGGCCAACGCGGGGAACGCTTTTTTGAATTTGTCACCGCACGGCCCCGGCTTTCATAGACTGGGGAGAGGTGAGCGAATATGACGGCTTTTCAGGATGGGATTTTCGCGTTTTTCGCGGCGATTGGCGTCGTTACGCTGGTATGGCTCGCGGCGGGGGCCTTGTTCCACGCCGGACAGCCCATTATACCCGATTTAACGCTTGTGCTGTCGTTGCGCGGCGACGCCCCCGCGATGGAACAGGATGTACGCGAAATTCGGCGTATCTTGCGACAGCTTCCGGCGTCGCGGCTGATTCTCGCCGATTGCGGCTTATCGGAGGAGGCGCGGCGGCTTGCGCAGTATCTGGCCGACCGTGAGGAGGGCGCGGAGCTAGTCCCGGCGGAACAATTCCGCTTGCGCTGACGGCGCGGAATGTACGGACGGCGGCGCGGATTTGGGCTGACGCGTCCCTGTCTCCCCTTTGGGGAAGATGTCGCGGGCGGACGCGTCCTTGTCTTCCCTTTGGGGAAGATGTCGCGGAGTGGCGGGACGCGTTCCGTCGTCACGGAGAGGAAACGGACATGAACGAGAAAACCACGATAGAGGGAACCGTACAGAGCGTGATTTTCCATAACGAGGAGAACGGCTACACGGTCTTACGCCTGACGCAAGCCGACGGCGATACGGTGACGGTCGTCGGATGTATTCCGGGGGCGGCGCCGGGGGAGGGGATGTCGGTTTCCGGCGCGTGGGAGACGCATCCGCAACACGGAAAACAGCTTCACGCCGGGGAAGTCGAACGGCGTCTGCCGGAAAGTCCGGAGGAGATTTACAGCTTTCTGTCGTCGGGGGTCTGCAAGGGCCTAGGCCCCGCGACGGCGCGACGCATGGTGAAGGAATTTGGCGGGGACACGCTCTCGATACTCGAACAGGAGCCGCAAAGACTGCTCAGTCTGCGGGGCATGACGCGCAAGAAGGCGGAGGAACTGTCGGCGGCGTTTCGTCAGACGATGGGCCTACGTCGGCTGATGGCGTTCCTGTCGCGCTACGAACTCCCGCCGATACTGGCCATGCGTCTGCGGGAGCGTTACGGCGACGCGGCTTTATCGAAACTCAAGGACAACCCGTGGATACTGTCCATGGAGGACAGCGGCATTGACTTCGCCCTGACCGACCGTATCGGGATGGGCATGGGATTCGCGCCGGACTGCGAACAGCGGATACGCGCCGCGATGATTTACGCGTTGAACTGGCAAGAGCGTAACGGGCACGTCTTTTTGCCGGAACGCAAACTGATTGAGATAACCGCCGGAATGCTGGACTGTCCGCGGGACTTGCCGGAGCGCGAATTAGAGACCCTGACGGCGAAAGGCTTGCTTGTACGGGAAACGGTGGCGAATGAAAACACATGTTACCTGCGGCGGCTATGGGAGGCGGAAGCGTCGGCGCATATCCGCTTGGAGGCGTTGCTGTCCGCCGCGCCGGACGAGAGCGAACAGGCCGAACGCGTGATAAGCGACATCGAGAAGGAATTGCAAGTCACCTACGCGGAACATCAGCGGGAGGCGGTACGGCTGGCGGCGCGGGAGGGCGTGCTAATCCTCACGGGCGGCCCCGGTACGGGCAAGACAACGACGGTACGCGGCATTGTGGCGTTGTTCGAGCGCATGGGACTGGACATATCCCTAGCGGCCCCGACCGGACGCGCCGCGCAGCGTCTGGGGGAAGTCACCGGACGCGAGGCGCAGACCATTCACCGCTTACTGGGTACGACTTGGAACGAGGAGACCGGAAAGAGCGCGTTTACCAAAAACGAGACGGAGCCGTTGGAGACCGACGCCGTCGTGATTGACGAAATGTCGATGGTAGACTTGCCGTTATTCTCGGCCTTACTGCGGGCGTTGCGTCCGGGTACGCGTCTCGTATTGGTGGGCGACGCCGACCAGTTGCCGTCGGTGGGCGCGGGGAACGTGTTTTCGGATTTGATACGGAGCGGACGCGTGGAGACCGTATTCTTACGCGAGATTTTCCGTCAGGCGCAACAGTCGGCGATTATCCGCAACGCCCACGCGGTCAATACGGGTCAGCCGCCGCGACTGCGCAATGACCAAGGCGATTTTTTCTTTCTGGGCCGTCCGGACATGGAGCGCGCCGCCGCGACGATTGTCGAACTCTGTCTGACGCGTCTGCCGGGGAGAATGGGAATCCCGCCGGAACAAATCCAAGTCCTGACGCCCACGCGCAAAGGCGTATGCGGTACGGCGGAACTCAACCGCCGCTTGCAGGAGGCGTTGAACCCGCGGGAGCGCGGAAAGCGCGAGTTACGCTGGGGGAATCTGCTCTTCCGCGAGGGCGACAGGGTTATGCAGACGAAAAATAATTACGAGGCCGTCTGGGTCAAGCCCGACGACAGCGTCGGGACGGGTATTTTTAACGGCGATGTGGGCGTCATTGCGGAGATTGACCCGGCGGGACAGGCCATGTTGATTGACTTCGACGGACGCGCCGCGCCTTTTTCCACGGATATGCTCAACGAGTTAGAGCTGGCGTATGCCATGACGGTACACAAGTCGCAAGGGAGCGAGTACAAAGCGGTCATACTGGCGGCGGTTCCGGCGGCGCGTAGTCTGATGGCGCGTGGCGTGCTCTATACGGCCCTGACGCGGGCGCGGGAACTCATGATTCTTGTCGGCGACGCGTACTCTGTCCGGGCGATGGCGGCGAACGACTGGCAACAGCGCCGTTACAGCGGCTTGCGCTGGCGTCTGGCCCACGGTATGGACGCCTTGTCATCATAAGCAATCGTCGTTTGTCCGGCGCAAGATTCCGGGCGGACGGTTGACATACAGGCGCACGCGTCGGACGATGAGACGCGTACATTTACCAGCCGATTCACGGCGGAAAGAGAGGTTTCATTTATGAAACGTAAACTTGCCGGACTGCTTGCCGCGCTCCTGTTATGTTCCTGCGCGGGGCCGGGCGCGTTCGCGGCGAACCAATCCTTCAAGGACCTTCCCGCGAGCCATTGGGCCTATCAGGAAATCACCCGCGCCGTCACCTACGGCATTATGAACGGCTTGGGCGACGGCAGTATGAATCCCGACGGCACGCTGACATGGGCGCATTACTTAGCCATGATAAGCCGTACCTTCGCGCCGATGGCCTATGAGGGGGCGCGTTCGTCCGGGACGGACTGGAGAACCGCCGGGTATCAAACCGCCTTGGACAAGGGCTATCTTATCTCCGGCGACTTCCTGACGGTCACGCCGTCCACGCTCAACGAACCGATTTCGCGTCAGGATGTGGCGGTGTTACTCAGCCGGACGTTACCCGCGGCGCGCTCGAACGCTTCCGCCTATGGCGACAGTTCCGGCGCCTTCGGCAATAACGGCGGCAACGGCGCGGGAAACGTTTCCGGCGGCGGCAACAGCGGCAACGTTTCCGGCGGCGGCAACAGCGGCAACAGTTCCGGCGGCGGTTCTACGATTGACGCGGGCGACGGCGCGGGAATCCAGATTGTCACCGATTCCAACGGGCGAATCTGGATTGTGAAAGACGGCGTTTCGATTCCGCTTTCTCAGTCCGTTGAGATAGTCGTCCATGGGGATTCCGTGCAGGATAAAGCGAAAGAGGGCAGAAATACGCTGGATGTCGTCGCCTCGAAACCTGATTCCGAAAACGGAAACGCCTTCAAAAAGCAAACCAGCGCGAATTATCCGACAACCAGAAAAGCCAATGACGACGGCGACACGACCGCGCCTTCCGGCTCTTCCGTCAAGCGCGTCAATACCGTATCCGGCGACGATGGCGAGACGACCGCCGCTTCCGGCTCCAGCGTCAAGCGCACGAACAACGCCTCCGATGACGGCGATACGACCGCGCCTTCCGGCTCCAACCGTCAGCGGAGCGGTTACGATACGCCGGTTATCGCGCCCGCCCCGGTCACGCCCGCGCCCGTGACGGTCTCCAATCCGCCGTTGTCCGACTTCGACCAAATGGACGCGAATCATCAGGCGGCGGTTCGGCGGCTCTACGAACTGAACATCGTGCGCGGCAAATCCGACGGCTCCTTTGGCCCTACCGATACCGTGCGGCGTTCCGACGGCGCCGTGCTGCTCATGCGCACGCTGGACGCTACCGACGAATTGCGCTCCGGCGAAACGGTCTCCCTCACGCTGGAACTCGTGGACGGCGACGGCAAAGCGGTCGCGGAGACTGTCACGGGCAACGGGAGAATCAATCAAAGCCTGTCCAGTCTTGCTTCCGTCTACGCGCCCACGGGCTACAAAGTCGCCCCGCCGGATGGCAAAGTCAGCGTCATTACCAAGCGTTACGCGCTGAAATTCGCGCCGCTGACGCAGGCCGAGAAAGAGGAAATTGAGGCTACCGCGCAGTACCGCAACGGACAGATTACGGAAGAGGAGTACCGGGCGAAAGACTTCTGGCTGAAAAAGTTGGGCGACAACTCCCGGAAACGTCTGCTGATTTACGGCGCGGAGTACACGGAGACGATAGAGGTACCCGTCACGCCGGAACCCGTCGACAGCGCGGAGAATCCCGACGCCCTGACGCCCGTTGACGGCGCGGAGAGCGCGACGCCCGTTGACCCCGCGACGCCGCAAACGCGTTTGGAGACCGTCACGCGCACGGAAATTCGCTATGATTCCGACGAAGAAGCGAAAAGCCATATGGCGTCGGTGGAAGTCCCGGTGTGGAGACTGCGCGGGAACAGTAAGACGCCGGGGACGCTCTCTCTGACGGTCAACGCGGCGCTGGCGGAGGAAGTCAAGGCGATTTTCACGGAGATTTACAACGACCCGGAACAGTTCCCCATCTCCGACGGCGGCGGCTACTCGTGGCGTGCCAATTCCGGAAGCGAGCACATCCTAGGCACGGCGATTGATTTGAACGTCGATTCCAATTATCAAGTGCGCGACGGCGTGGCGCTGGTGGGCAGCGGCTGGACGCCCGGCGAGGACCCGTATTCGATTACGCCGGGCGGCAGTGTGGTGCGTATCTTCGCCGAACACGGCTGGGACTGGGGCGGCAACGCGTGGGCCGGTCACTCTGACCAGACTTACGGCTACCACGACTATATGCACTTCTCCTACTTCGGACGCTAACGCGTAATTTTCCGCCCCCTTTGTTGACTTTCCGTTGATAGTCCTGTATACTAACGGAAAAGGGGGCGATTGCGATGGAAACCGCTAGAATTTTCACGGACGGAAGCGGTCAGACGGTACGTTTGCCGCGCTCATGCCGTTTCGCGGAGAATGAGGTATTCGTCAACCGTGTGGGAAACGCGGTGATTCTTACGCCAAAGTCCGAACCGTGGGGCGCCATGCTGGAAAGTCTTGACCTCTTCACGCCTGATTTTATGTCCCAAACGGAGGACGATTCGACAAAAGAGGAGCGGAACGCGCCGTGAAATATATGCTGGATACGAATATCGTCATTTACGCGAAAAATCGAAGGCCGCCCGGCGTGATAGAGCGTATGCTTCAACAAAAGCCGGATGATTTGTGCATTTCCGCCGTCACGCTTGCGGAATTGGAGTTCGGCGCAAGCAAAAGCTCAAATCCGGCGCGTAACCGTATGGCCCTGACGCTGTTTCTCACGGGTATGCGCGTAGCGCCGTTTGACGCTCCCGCCGCACGGGAATACGGCGATATTCGGCATGACTTATCCAGTCGCGGCGCGGTGATTGGCGGGAATGATATGCTGATTGCCGCGCAGGCGCGTTCCCTTGGCTTGACGCTTGTCACAAACAATACCCGCGAATTTGAACGCATTGACGGATTAAAACTGGAAAACTGGGTATAAATCCAAGCCTCGGCGTAACCTTGCGCCGGGGCCGTATTTTTCGCGCAAAGCCGTAAAAATTCCTCTTGCCTTTTGCCGGGAAAGCCGTATAATAGGGCATTACGTCCCCGGGACACGCCGTCAATTATCCGGAGAGGCGCCGTCAATCATCGTTCCGGGACGCGCTTACTATCATAAGGAGGAATCCCGCTTGCTTTATAACTCCCTTCACAACAAATGGCTTCGTCTGTTCACGGCCATTGTCGGCACGTTTATCATGTGTTGCGCGCAGGCGTTTTTCATCGTGCCGCTCCACCTCTACACGGGCGGCCTGATGGGTTACTGTCAGTTCTTCCGCACGTTATTGCAGGATTTCGCGGGGCTGTCGTTCGGCGCGACCGACATCGCCGGAATTTTGTACTTTTTCTTCAACATCCCGATTTTACTGCTCTCGTTCCGCTACTTGGGCCGTCCGCTGACCGTAAAAACGGTGATATGCGTGGCGAGTTACACGTTGTTCTACAGCGCGTTGCCCGTACCGGAAAAGGCGCTCGTTGACGATTATCTGACGGGCTGTCTGCTCGGCGGCATTTTGAACGGTATCGGCTCCGGACTGGTTCTCACTTGCGGGTGCAGTACGGGCGGACTGGACATCTTAGGCCTGATACTGAGCAAGCGCGGGAGTTCGTTCACGGTGGGCCGCTTCTCGATTGGCTTCAACGCGCTTTTATACGGCCTTTGTCTATGGCTGTTCGTCCCGGAAGTGGCGATATATTCCGTGATTTATAACGTCACGTCGAACTTGGCCCTTGACCGCGTACATCAGCAGAACGTGAATATGCAGGCGCTGATTTTCACGAAAGAGGACGAGGAGAAGTTAGGCCATTTCATCATGGAGAACCTCCACCGGGGCGTGACCTACTGGCAGGGTACGGGCGCGTACACGGGGAGCGCGATACATGTGTTATGCGTCAGCCTGTCGAAGTACGAGATAGAGGAACTGCTTCACGCCGTGCACGCGATGGACCCTCACGCGTTCATCACGGTGCAGAAGGGCGTGCAGATTTACGGGAATTATCACCGGAAAGTGGAATAAAAACGCCGACGCCGTCTTTTTACGGGACGGCGTTTTTTATGTCCGCAAGCGATTTGTAATCTTTCCGTAAGCGATTTGTAAAAAGACGGTGTTGTTTTTACGTCCGCAAACGATTATAATAGACGCGTCCGCAAGTCCTTCAACCCCATTTTCAAACGGAAACGAGGTGTATGTTATGAATCCATTCGACGTGTTATCGCTCTTAGGCGGTCTGGCGATGTTCCTGTACGGCATGCGCTTAATGGGCGATTCCCTGAAAGGCAGTTCGTCGGGCACGCTCAAAGTCGCCATGGAACAGGTGACGAACAACCCGGTCAAGGCGTTTATCTTAGGTTTGCTCGTCACGGCCCTGATTCAATCCTCCACCGCCACGATTGTGATTACCGCCGGACTTGTCGGCGCGGGAATCCTCACCTTGCGCCAGTCCTTGGGCATTATCATCGGCGCGAACGTCGGCACGACCGTCACCGGGCAGATTATCCGTCTGCTCGACCTGAACGCGTCCGGCGGGGCGTCGTGGCTACGACTGCTCCAGCCGTCCACGCTGGCCCCCGTCGCGCTGATTATCGGCATTGTGATTCTCATGAGCGGTTGCGTGAAGAACGCGCAGACCGTCGGCGGGATTGCAATCGGTTTCGGCATTCTCTTTTCGGGTCTGCTTAACATGACGGGTTCGGTAAATACGCTTGCGGAATCCGGTATCATAGAGCATATGTTTTCCCGTCTGGGCGCGAATCCGTTCTTGGGCTACGTCACGGGCGCGGGCGTGGCGTTCGTATTGCAAAGCTCGTCCGCCGCCGTCGGCATTCTACAGGCGTTCTCGGCGTCGGGCCTGCTGACCTTCAAGGCCATTTACGCCGTTATCGTGGGCATTTACTTGGGCGACTGCGTGACGACGGCGATAGTCTGCTATATCGGTTCGGAAACCGACGCGAAACGCGTGGGCATTATCAACATTTTGTTCAACCTCGGCAAATCGGCGCTGGCGCTTATCGGCGTGACGGTCGCGCATAGAATGGGCTTTCTTGACGGCTTATGGAATCAAACGGTTAATTCCGGCATTATCGCCAATACGAACACAGTCTTTAATCTGACGTGCGCGGTCTGCCTGTTTCCCCTGCTGAACGGATACGAGGCCTTGAGCCGGAAGATTATCCCCGACGGCCCCGCGAAAAAGGACAAGTATCAGGAGCAGTTGGACGCCTTAAACCCGGTGTTTTTCGATACCCCCGCGCTTGCGTTGCGCAGTTGCTATAACCTCATGATGACCATGTTTACCCTTTCGCGGCGCAATCTCGAAAAGGCTTTCCGCCTCATGGACGACTATCAGGAGCGCGTACATCAGGAGATTCTCACCGAAGAGGACGCCATTGACCGCATGACCGACCGCCTGAGCCATTACGCCATGGAGTTACTGCCGCACTTGCAGAACGAATACCACGTGCGCATACTCGACCAGTATTACAAAGTTATCTCGGAGTTTGAGCAGTTGGGCGACCACGCGGTAAACATCTCCAACAACGCCGCCGACTTGAGCAAACATCACACCTCTTACACGCAACAAGCCAAAAAAGAGTTGCGCGTACTGGAAAAGTCTATCGGACATATTTTAGACTTGACGGAGGAGACGTTCCGCAAGCGGAGCATTAAGGCGGCGTATGAGATTGAGCCGAACGTACAGGCGGCGGGCGAGATTATCAACACGCTGAAAAAGCGTCACTTGGAGCGCATGCGGGCGGGCCTGTGTCAGATGTACGCCAACGCGAGCTTTACGGGCCTCATGATTGACATGAAGCGTATCGCGGCGAACTGCTCTAATGTGGGCGTGGCGACGGTTGTACGGGTACGTCCGGCGCTGGCCGACCACGAGCATTTGTACTACGAGCAAATGCGTTCCGGCGAGGATAAGGACTACAACGCGATATTCAACGCGGCGCATGACCTCTATTTCGCGGAACTGGCCCGGATTCCCGCCGCCTCCGACGCGACGCCGAAACGCACGTCCGCCGCAAGCGACGCGACGCGCAATCATCCGCACACGTGACGGCTTTACTTTACGCGTCCCCCTAAATCTTAATGGCATTCGCTGAAAACCCCTCCCCCTGACCCCCTCCCCTTTCAGGGGCGGGGGAACGTTTTTTTTCAGGGCGTTGAAAGTTCTGTAAGTCCCCCTTGAAAGAGAGGATTTAGGGGGGACTTGAAAGAGAGGGTTTAGAGGGTTACTTGAAAGAGAGAATTTAGGGAGTTATACGTAAAGTGAATGACATTGCTT
>JAFSOM010000302.1 GCA_017447005.1 Oscillibacter sp. | reverse complement strand
GCGACGGATTTCGCGGAGACAGAGAGCGTCCCCATCGAAATTTCGGAAACGCCCGCGCAGTCCGAATACGTTGACGAACCGCCTGTTCAGGAAGAAGCCGCGACGCCCGCGCAGGACGCCGCTCCCGCAACGCCCGCGCAAACCGACGCGCCCAATGACAGCGCCAATTCCGAAGCGTCCGACGCCGTTCGGCGCGGCCTGTCCGACCTGCTCCGCGAGTGCGCGGCCAGCGTTCGGCGGCTGGGCGACCTGCTCCTCGGCCCCGCCGCCCCCGGAGGGCAGACTCCCTCAAAGCAAACCTCAAGACTTCCCCTTTCGGGGACTCTTGAGGTCCCCAAATCCGACCGAAATTATACTGATAAAAAACATACTGAGTTTTTGCATTATAATCAATCCATCTATCCGGAAGGCGTATCTTCATACGAAGAGGGCGGCTCCGAACAAACGGCGGCCAAAGAAAAAGAAAAACGTCTGGAAATCAAGCGGGGACTGCTACAGGACAACGTGGACTACGCGGGACTGTTGCGCGACTACCCGAACCGCCGCGAGGAAATCACGGGCTACATTGAGATGATGGCGCAAGCCTGCTGTTTCGACCGCCGTGAAATCCGGATTAACCAACAGGACATTCCGCAAGCCTGCGTCCAGTCCCGCTTCGAGAAACTGGAACGGAAGCATATGGCGTATGTCCTGAAATGCATGGCGCAAATCCCGCCGAACATCCGCAACGTCCGCGCCTACGCGCTGTCCACGCTGTACAACTCCTACTCGATTTTACAGCGCGGCCCGCAGTCGGAGAAAAGCCGGAGAAAGGCGCGGAAGCGTTATAAAAACTGGCATGAAGCGTGAAAAGTAGCGCTGGAAAGGAGAGAAAAGAACGACCAGAGAGCAAATATACTCGAAAGTAGCGGAACAGGCCGCCTGTCAGGTAACAAACAGCTTCAAGGACTGGACGGAGTTTCTGGCAATGGCGGGACGCCTGTACAAGTATCCGTTTGACCAGCAACTGCTCATCTACGCCCAACGCCCGGAAGCCGTCGCCTGCGCGGAAGCCGACCTGTGGGAACGACGGATGAGACGGCGTATCCGTGACGGAAGCCGGAGTATCGTCATTGTGGACAACAGCGGGACACCGCCCGTTTTGCGTTATCTGTTCGACGTTTCGGACACGGAAGGCGGCGCGGACGCGAGGAGTCCGTGGCTGTGGGAGTACCGGGAGGAATATCATGACGCGGTGTCAGCGGCGCTGGAAAGGCGTTTCGGACGTTCCGGCGAGGACGATATGGCGGCGAGGCTGGACGAAATTTCGGAGCGTCTCGCGCTGGAGTTCTGGAACGACCACAAAGAGGATATTCTGGACGCCGTTCCCGGCAGTTTTCTGGACGGTTTCGACAAGTTCAACGTGGAGGTTTCTTTCCGTCGCGCCGCGTCCGTCAGCATGGCTTACGCGATGATGTCGCGTTGCAATCTGGAGCCGGACGAGTATTTCCAGCATGACGATTTTCTGAGCGTGTTCGACTTCAACACGCCGGAGGTCATATCCGCGCTCGGAAGCGCGGTCAACGGGTGCGGCGCGGAGGTTCTGCGCGAAATCGAGAAAGCCGTCAAACAGTACGAGCGTGAGAAAGCGGGCGAAAGGAGCGCTGAAAATGGACATCGAACTGGCCTACAGGCGGGAAGGGAACTGTCTGGTTCCCAATCTGGATTTGGACGGGAAACCGGAAGGTTCGCCGGGCAAATACGGCCTTATGAGACAGGAATACCTGCGCGAACGCCGCCCCGTCCTGTGGACGCGGCTATGCGTCAGCGGAGAGTTGTTCCGTCACCTGTCAGAAGTCGAGGCCGAAGCCGTTGAGCGCATGGGACGGACGCTTCCCGCGCTGGCGGAATCGGCTGGCGCGACGGAGGAACTCAAAATCCGCGACCACGCGCTATGGGAAAGTCTCATGGACGCTTGCAAAGCGCGGGCGGAGGCGGAAGTCCTGCGGGAGCTTATTTTTCGCTGACGCCTTCCAACGTATAAACGGCGCCGGAATCTTAACAAAACGCTTCCTGTCGCTTATGATTTCCACATGAAGCGAACGGAGGGAGGCGGCGTGATGGTATGGGAAAACGACCGCCGCGACGATTCCGGCGCGCAACTGCCGGAAGAGAAAGCGCGGCGTCTGATTGACGCGCAACTGCAAAAGGCCGGATGGGAGGCGGACACAAAGAATCTGCGCTATTCCAAGGGCGTCCGCCCCGCCAAAGGGCGTAATCTTGCAATCGCGGAGTGGCCAACGGATGCGGCGTCCGGTTCGCGTATGTGTACGCGTCCGGGCGAACTGAACCGCGAAAGCCTGAAGCAGTTGAGCTTGACGTTGGAGCGGGAAGGGTTCACGCTCTTGCAGTTGAACGGCGCAATTTCACAGATGAAAAATCAGGAAATCGCGGCGGACATTATAAGCTGCATTCGTCATTACGCAATCGGCGCGGAACTGCGCGACCATGAGGAGCGCATACGCGGGGCGGTGGCGAAACTCAAAGACGCGCACGACTTCACGCCGGAGGAATTGCGCTGGATTGGCCGCATGGAACGCTATCTGCTGGAAGAATCGGTCTTGACGGAATCGACGTTCGACGAGGACGGGCGGTTTCAAGCTGAAGGCGGATTCCGGCGCATTGACAAAATTTTCGGAAACCGCCTGAAAAAATAGTTGCGGAATTGAACGGTTTCCTGTATGATGACGGAGGACAAAGCGCGTGAGTTTTACGGGGAGATGAGCGAAAGCAGATAGCGTTTCAGCGTTGCAACGAACGCTTCCGCGTTGGCGACCTGCGCGGTGACTTTCTCTTTAGGCAACACGTAAAAGTCACGGTAATCGCTCTGTGTCCGGAGGTTAAACGCGCTTTGCAGATGTTTCCCCAGTTCGATGGGAAAGACGCCGGTTTTGACGTAATCCTTTTGAAAATTGGCGATTACCCCGGAATGTTTGCGGAAATCCTTCGATTCCAGCGCGAAAAGGGCGCGGACAGCGTGAAAAAAAGCGTAATAGGAGCGGTTCGCGGCGTTGGCGCATTTCCCCTGCCGTAAAGCGTCCTGCGCGTCGGTCAACGCCTCTTCCGCCTTGTCCATGCGGTACAGCGCAAGGTCAATATGTTCTTTATCATACAAGGCTGATTCCCTCCCGGAGTACGTTTACGAAAAACGGCATGACATTTTTGTACTTGTAAAATGTCGCCGTGTCCTGTAGGATAATCGAAAAGAGGGCGTCATAACGCAGTCCCAGCGCTACGGACATGTCTAAAACCGCGTCCTCGTAGGCGTCCAGCGTTTCGGCGGACAGGTCAACCACCGCCAGAATGTCGATATCCGATTCCGCGTCCTGCTCTCCCCGCGCATAGGAGCCGTACAACAGGACGTTTTCGAGCCTGTTTCCGAAAATAGAAGTCAAGCCGGCCTTCACTTCGCCAAGCGCGGCGGACAGCGTATCTTGTTCGGGCATTGCAACACCGCCTTTCGGAGACAGTATAGCGAACGTGGAGACAAAAGGCAAGGGAAAATTTCAAATAGGGGCATTTCAGATTAGCGATAGTGAGACAGCGCTAAAATCCCTCCAACGTGACTTTGCCGCCAGCAACAAGCAGTTGAATTTCCTTGGCCTGATTCGTGACGAGTCCGTCGTGGAGTACGCGGAACTGCCCGCCCCCTGTGGAGAGCGGAAAGGAGGCAATCGCGCAACTGGAAAAGGCGCTTGATTTGTTGAAAAGCGTGGTCAACGAGTTGAACACATTGAGAGCGTAATACGAACCCGCTGCAAAGCGCATGGATGTTGTACAATGCGTTTTGCGGCGGGCTTTTATTTTGCCCGAACGGAACAAACAACATAATTGCATGACATGGAATGTCATGATGGAAACATATGCAATGCTCGTCAGCGCTGTGGTATGGATACCGTCACGACTGTGCCGCCCTCCGGCCTCGGCGCAATGCCCAGCGTACCGCCGCATATCAGCTCCAGCCGTTCCCGGACGTTTCGCAGTCCCACATGGACTTCGCTGTCCGGCTGGGGATTGTAGCCCCCGCCGTTGTCCTCCACGGAGAGCGTGACGCCCTTCTCTCCGGCGCGGGTGCGGATGACGATATGCTCAGGACGGCGCCACATTCCGACGCCGTACTTCACGGCGTTTTCCACGATAGTCTGCAGCGTCAGCGGCGGCAACCGGAAGGCGACAACCTCCGTGTCGTATTCCACGCTGAGGTCGTCGCCGTGGAGTACGGTCTCCACCGCCAAATATGCCTGCGTGTGGGTCAGTTCCTCGCGGAAAGGGATTGTCTCGCTTCCGACGACTGCGGAAAAATTGGCATGGAGATAGGTGATGAAGTCGTCAATTACCCGCATGGCCTGCGTCGGCTCGTCCCGGCAAAGCTCATAGACGGAAACAAGGGTGTTATAGATGAAATGGGGACGAATCTGATTCATCATGCTCTTGATTCTGGCGTCGCGCAGTTCTCGCTCTTTCTCCCGAAAGGCGCTCTCGCGCAGTACGGCTTCCCGAACGAAGCCCACGCCCCGAACGAACAGATTCCCCGTAATCCAGATGAGGAACATCGGAGCCTTCCGCATGGAGCCGGTATAGGAATAGATGAGAAGGTCTGCGCACAGGGTCAAAAAGAAGGGCAACTGCCACAGCAGTTCCTGACGGCTGGGCCTTTGCAACAGTAGCGGAACCAGATGGAGAACCGCCATGCCGAATCCGTACAAGCTCAACGCGTCATGCAACTCCGCCAAACCCAGCGTTTGGAGTAGCAGGAGGGCCGCGGCGGTGAGAGCGGAAAGATAAAAGCAGAGAAGCCTCGCACGGTTTTCCCCGTCGGCGCGGATTGCCGCCAGTAGCCGCAGGGACAGCGTCAGCATCAGCAGATAACTGACCGCTCCCAAAAACCATATTTCCTTCTGACAGTTCCAATAGTCCAAAAACAGCGTCAGCGTCGGCAGGCCGCAGAGTTTCCAAAGTCCCGCCGCAACTGTCACCGCGCCGAGATAAAAAATGCGCTTTCTATCCTCGCCCTCCAGCGGCAGAGCCAGCGAAATCAGGGATAGAAACAGGCCTGCGGCGACGGCGAAGACGCTCAGGCACAGCGACAGCCCGTCCTCCGGCAACTCAATCATATTCAAAAGGGAATCGCGGCTTATGACCAAAAAGGACGGCTCATCATCCCGAACGCTCTTGTAGACCGGCGTCAGCGTGACGCGGACCGTCTTTCCGGCGAAGGCGGGGCGGACGGGAACGCTGACCCAATAATTCCCCGGCGTTCTACCGATGTGGCGCGTATCATGCTCCGAAAGGTCGTTGTACAGCGTGCTGTCCTCCACCTCGATTTGCGCGATGGTGTGGCGGAGATAAAACGTCAGCCGCGCGCCGATGGTGGTGACGGATTCCGTCTCCGGCAGGGTGAAGGTATAGGTGCGGCGGACGCCGGCGTAGCCGTCGATTTCCTCCTCCGTCACAGCGTCGAGGGGGAGCATGAAAAAGGGATTCACCGCGCTGGCGTATCTGGTGAACCCCGGGTTCGTATGGGTCAGCGCCAAAAGCAGGATACACAGCGCGGCGCAAAAGCCGATAGCCAACTCGGGAATATGTCTGCGCATATGTTTCACGTCCCCAGTCCTCTGACGGGAAAGCGCAGATTGGCAATCTCTCTGCGCAGTTTCTCCGGCGTCAGCGGCTTTAGAATGTAGCCGCTGCAATAGGTCTCCACAGCCTCCCGGACGTAATTGGGGTGGCAGGTGAGATAAATAATGTTGGTGCGCCCGCGGAGTTCTTTGAGGCTCCTTGCAAGGTCGATTCCGTTCTCTCCGGAAAGCTCAACGTCCAGAAACGCTGCGGATACCCGGTTGGCTGCGGCGTAGCGAAGCGCCTCCGCGCCTGTTCGGAAGCCGCAGACCTCCGCGTCCGGTATTGCCTCTCGAATGGTGCGGACAGTCCCTTTGAGAATCACGGGCATGTCCTCCACCACTATGATTTTCGGCGGCTCGTCCGGCTCGCGCAGCGCGTCCAGCAGGACATAGGACTCCACGCCCAGACACTCCGCCAGACGGAAGAGCATGGTCAGGTCGGGCAAGCGCTTCCCCGCCTCCCAGTTGGCGATGGTGGGTTTGGACACCGTCATCAGTTCGGCAAGCTGGCGCTGGGAAATTCCCCGCTCCACGCGCAGGTCTCGAAGCGCTTTTCCGAATTGTTCCGTTGTCAGCACAGCGTTCCATTCCCCCCCGCTTTTTTCTAAATCACTTGGTATTCTACATTATCCCGCTTTTTTTTGCAATAGGGGTTTTCATTCTGAAAACTCCTATTGTCCCGCCGCCTTGCGATTTTGTATAATGGTAAATAATAGAAGGCGAGGAACATAACGAAAAAAAGCCGGAGGCGCCGCATAACTGCCAAAAACTGGAAACTTAAATCCAGAACCTCCGCCACGCGGCGGAATATAAAGAGGATGAGGAAAGGCGGTTTATAAACATGAATGACTTCGATTACTATGAATCCGTGGAAAAAGGGAGACGGATTGAAAGCGACGCCGACAGGCGGAAGACCGTAACGGGCAAGGGAAAGTCGGTTCGCAACGTCATTGCCGCCGTAGTTGTCGCCGGGTACTATGTCCTTCTGATTGGAGGCTGCTTCTTTTTTGACGGAACCAGCGTTTTTTACCGCAGTCTGAATCCGTTTTCCGGCGCCGGGAACCCTAACAAGGCGATTCGCATTGCCAGCTATGTCATCTTTTTTATGAGCGTCAGCATGGTCTCCCGCTTTCTGCTGGACTATGTGATGAAAACGACGCTCTCTTCCAAGAAGATGGGCAAAGCTATTCAGGCTCTGCTTTCCAGCCTTATCCGCTATCTCGCGTTCCTTGCTATGGTGTTGCTGTCCCTGAACACTCTGGGCGTGGACGCGTTGAGCATTGTGGCGGGTTTGGGCGTCCTCAGCCTGATTATCGGCATGGGAGTCAAAGAGCTGATTTCGGACATTGTGGCGGGTCTGTTCATCGTCTTTGAACAGCTTTTTGACATGGGCGATATTATTACGGTAGGCGGTTTCCGGGGAACGGTGGTTTCCATGGGTATCCGCACCACGCAGATTCAGGACGAGGGCGGCAACAAACTGATAGTGAACAACTCGCGTCTGGGGAATGTGGTCAACATGACGGAGAGCCTGTCCGTGGCGATGCTGGAGACGCCAATCAAGTATGGGGAATCGCTCGAACGCGTGGAGCGGATTCTGGCGGAAAATCTGCCCGTCATTGGAAAGGAAATCCCGGAACTGAAAGAGGGGCCGTTCTATGTGGGCGTGTCCGGGGTTGGGAAGGGAAGCATGACCCTGCGCTTCGTCGCAAAATGCGAGGAAGGGGCAAAGTACCGGGTGGAACGCGCCATGACCCGCCGCTTTAAACTGCTCTGGGATGAGAAGGAAATTGAAAGCCCCTTGAATTAGCCTGCGGCGCGGAAAAAATCGGCGGACATGGAGCCAAGGTGAGGCGTTATGCGGAAGTATCAGGAACTGAACGACTATCAAATCATAAACCCGGAGGGCGTTTGGAATCTCGACCCTTATTTCCGGATTCCGCAGAACAGCGAACGCCCTGTTGAGGAGTACCCTATGAAGGGCGTGCCGCAGTATCAGGCGTTCGGACAGGTCTTCCCATGGCGTCCGGAAGAGGACTGGAACAGGCGGGAGGAGACGGACGGCGAAAGTCGGACGGAGAGCCGGGAGCGAACCTTATGGGACGCGTGGGAAGATGAGGACTCCGGCGTTCTGAGCGAGCTTTTTACGGCGCTGTCGGTATCGGCGGCGACTATCGCGGCGGCGCTGTTTATCGCTTCGCTGTTTATACATGTAACCCCCTGCGCGTCTATGGAGGATTCCCTCGCGTTCATATCCTCTATCCGCAATCCGGACGGCGCCCCATTGACGGCGACGCTGGCTTCCGAAAACGCCGTATATGAAAAAAGCCTTACGGACGCGTCCTGCCTGATATTCGACGGCTTGGAACGGGACGCCGCCTATACGCTCTCCATCACGAATGAAGAAACCGGGCGGGAACTGTACAACTGCGACTTTATAACGGCGACGGAGGACGCCGTTCGCCCGACGGTCGCCAACGCCGCCTTGTCTGAGGACTGGATATTCTCTTTCGACTTGTCCATGGACGGCTTGCCGCCGGGGGATTTCTACACGGTGCGGGTTTACGCGCCTAACGGAAAAGTCCTGTTCACGGAAGACATAGCGGAGGCCGTTTCCTCATTTTCCATCCCCGTGAATTCGGATTTTCCCGGCGACGCTGTGCGGACATATCCGGACGGAAGCCCCTATCAGCCGTCGCAGGACGCAAGTCAAGCCAGCCCGAATGGGACGTCGTCGGCGGCGGACGGCGACAGTGAGGAAACGCATACGACCGCCCCGCGCAGTGAGATACCCTATGTCACTGTAAAGGTCAACGGCATGACATTTCTTGCGGCGGCGCTGGACACCCTGCCCCTGTCCGCGGACGCGGAGGAACCGGAGCGGGAGGAGAAAACGGACGGCGCGGCGCGGGAGGACGGCGCGGAAACGCGGGAAAGCGGTTCGGACGGCGCGCCGGAAATTCAATGGATATGGAACGGGGATGAGGCAATCGCGTTTCTTTCGGACCCGGCGCAACCGGGACAGACCGCCGCCGTGAAAGCGGATGTGACGAAAAGCGTAAAGGAGGCGACTTGCACAGAGGACGGCTTTGTCATTTCCAGCGCTGTCGTGAAAGACATGGACGGAGCGGAACATATGGATGTCCGCACGGAGACCGTCCCGGCGAAAGGGCACGATTTTCAACAGGTAAGCGCGAATCGGACGAAAGACGGCGCGTCGGCGGAATACGCCTGCTCCGTCTGCGGGGAGCGCTACCGCATGGCGGCCAGCGTCACGGAGGATAATTAGCTATGAAAAACTATGTGGAAATGGCGAAAAGCGGGAAACGCCGTGGAAAATCAGGAGGAATCATTGCGGGCGTTCTGTTTGCGCTGGCGACGCTGTTTTCCTTCCTTCCGGCAACCACAGCGTTTGCCGCTGACGAGGTCGCGTATCAAGACGCGGCGTGGAACGCGGAGACAAAAACCGTGGACATCACGCCGGGGAGCGTAACCAGTTACACCGTCGTCACGTCCGGCTCTACGGCGTGGGGCGCGGGTTGGTACGCCGTCACGGGAAACGTGAAGATTGCAAGCCGCGTCACGGTCACGGGCGATGTGCGCCTGATTCTCTGCGACGGCGCGAAGCTCACGGCCTCCACGGGCATTACCGTCACAGGAGACGGCAACAGCCTGACGATTTACGGGCAGTCCGGCGGCACGGGCGAACTGGAGGCCACGGGGGTCTCCAACAGCGCGGGCATTGGCGGCGGCAACAACGGCGCGGGCGGCGCGATTACCGTCAACGGCGGAACCGTGACGGCAACGGGCGGCGAGTACGGCGCGGGAATTGGCGGCGGTAAGGACGGCGCGGGCGGTACGATTACCGTCAACGGCGGCACCGTAACGGCGGCGGGCGGCGGATACGCCGCGGGCATTGGCGGCGGCGTCAATGGCGCGGGCGGTACGATTACCGTCAACGGCGGAAGCGTGACGGCACCGGCCACCCTGTACGGCGCGGGCATTGGCGGCGGCCACTACGGCATCGGCGGTACGATTACCGTCAACGGCGGAACCGTCAATGCGACGGGCGGCACCAACGG
>JAFSOM010000301.1 GCA_017447005.1 Oscillibacter sp. | reverse complement strand
GAAACATCTCGTTCCCGTTCTCGCCGCCGGACAATTCGTCTTGAAAAAAGAGGCCTCCGATTTTTCCGCCCCATCCTCAAAGAAAGTCTCAAAACCCAAAAAGCGAAAAGTCGCTCCTTTTTCTCTCGGCCTGCCCGACCCTGCTCAGGCCGTCTCCCTTCCTGCCCGTTCCGGCAAAGTGACGCCCCTTTTCAATGCCCTCCGTCCCTTCTGACCCAAAAGTCCTACAATAACTTGACACCGACGGACGCGGAAAAGCTCTTGACAAACGCCCGATTCGGCGCTATCATCCTATGAAATCGGCGTTGACGGAGAAGAAACCGCAGAGGCGGCGTGACAGAGAGGAACGCGCACGGTGAAAGCGTTCTCACGACACGCGGCGGCTGTACCGCTCCCGAGTCGCCCGCGACGAGCGGGACGGGTTCTCCCGTTACAGGGAACGCAAGCGGCGCGAAATCCGTGCGAATCACGCGGAATTTGCGCAAGCAGGGTGGAACCGCGGGTAATTTCTCCCGCCCCTGAATCATTCGGGGGCGGTTTTTTACGTCCCTAAGGAGGTTTACTATCATGAGCGACGAAAGCAAAAACGCGTTCTCTTTCGAGAACCCCGACTACCGTCACACGTACTGGCATACCTGTTCCCACGTACTGGCGCAGGCCGTCAAGCGGCTGTACCCCGAAGTCAAACTGGCTATCGGCCCCGCCATTGACAACGGTTTCTATTACGACCTTGATTCCCCGTTCGCGTTCACGCCGGAAATTATGGAAAAGATTGAGGCGGAAATGCGGAAAATTTGCAAGGAGAAATTGAAACTCGAACGCTTTGAACTCCCGCGTGACGAAGCCGTACAGTTCATGACCGAGCGCAACGAGCCGTATAAAGTCGAACTGATTCAGGATTTGCCCGACGGCGAACCCATCAGCTTTTACCGTCAGGGCGAGTTTACGGACTTATGCGCGGGGCCGCATTTGGATTCCACCGGACGCATTAAGGGTAACGCCCTCAAACTGACCGCCTGTAACGCGGCGTACTGGCGCGGCGATTCCTCCAAGGCGAGCTTACAGCGCATTTACGGCGTTGCCTTCCCGAAAAAGGACGAGCTTGACGCGTATTTGAAACGTCTGGAAGAAGCGAAACTCCGCGACCACCGCAAGTTAGGGCGGGAGTTGGAACTGTTCATGACCGACGAACTGGTAGGACGCGGTTTGCCGATGTTCTTGCCGAAAGGCTACACGCTGTGGCGGATTCTTGAAAACTATATCCGCGATAAGGAATTGAAGTCGGGCTATCAGCACGTGCTCACGCCCTGCGTCGGCACGGTGAACCTCTACCGCACGTCCGGACACTGGGACCACTACAAGGAAAATATGTTCCCCGCGATGGAGCTTGAGGAGGAAGCGTATGTTCTGCGCCCGATGAACTGTCCGCACCATATGCGCATTTACGCCAACCGCCCCCATTCGTACCGGGATTTGCCCGTCCGTATCGGCGAAATCGCGCACGACTTCCGCTTTGAGGCCTCCGGCGTGCTGAAGGGCATTGAGCGCGGACGGCATTTCTGTCAGAACGACGCGCATTTGTTCGTGCGCCCGGAACAGATTAAAGAGGAGTTTTCCAAGGTCTGCGACCTGATTTTCGATACCTACCGCGACTTTGGCATTACGGACTATCGCTGTGTGCTGTCCCTGCGCGACCCGGCGGACAAGGTCAAGTACCACGACGACGACGCGATGTGGAATCAGGCCGAAAGCGCCCTGCGGGAAGTCCTCACCGATTTGGGCATTGAGTTTACGGAGGAAATCGGCGAGGCGGCGTTCTACGGCCCGAAACTTGACGTGAACGTAAGGCCCGCCGTCGGCGCGGAGTACACCCTTTCCACCTGTCAGCTTGACTTCTGCCTGCCTATGAAATTCAAGCTCACCTATGTGGACGCGGACGGCGCGGAGAAAACCCCCGTCGTACTCCACCGCGCTATTCTCGGCTCCCTCGACCGTTTTATGGCGTATCTGATTGAAGAGACTATGGGCGCGTTTCCGGCGTGGCTGGCCCCCGTACAGGTAAAGATTCTGCCCGTCACGGACAGGGCGATGGAGTACGCCGACAACGTGCGGGAACGTCTGGAAGAACAGGGATTCCGCGCCGAAACCGACGGACGCAACGAGAAAATCGGGCGGAAAATCCGTGACGCGCAGATGGAGAAAGTGCCGTATATGCTAATCGTGGGCGACCGCGACATAGAGAACGAGACCGTATCGCCGCGCCACCGTTCGGAGGGCGATTTAGGCGCGATGTCGTTTGACGCGTTCGCGGCGTTGTTGCGGGATGTCGTGGACAATAAGCGCATGGACGCCCCCAAAACGGAGAAATAAGCCCGTGACGCTTTGCGATTTCGCGGAAACGTGACGAACCGACGATAAAACCCCCGCCCGTACCGGAAAAACGGTTCAGGCGGGGGTTTGGTTTAACTGTTCAGCATTTTGCGGAGTCTTTCCACTTGTGCGGAGGCGTTCTTGTGACCAGCGTCGGCGGCTTTTTGGTAGTATTCTAGTGCCTTGGCGTAATCTATCGCTACGCCGCGCCCATGTTCATAGAAGACGCCCAGATTATACAACGCGGAAGCGTGACCTTTTGCCGCCGCCTGTTCGTAATACTCCCGCGCCTTGCCGTAATTTCGTCGTACACCAAAACTTTCATCATAAAAGTACCCCAGACGAAATAGCGCGGAAGCGTGACCTTTTGCCGCTGCCTGTTCATAATACTCCCGCGCCTTGCCGTAATCCCGTATTAGAACCCATTGTTCATAGAGGACGCCCAGATGAAACAGCGCGAAAGCGTGACCTTTCGTTGCCGCTTGTTCGTAATACTCCTGCGCCTTGGCGTAATCCCGTGTTACGCCGACCCCACGTTCATAGAGGAGGCCCAGATGAAATAGCGCGGAAGCGTGACCTTTTGCCGCCGCCTGTTCGTAATACTGCCGCGCCTTGCCATAATCTACCGCCACGCCGCCCCCAAATTCATAGAGGACGCCCAGATTATACAGCGCGGAAGCGTGACCTTTTACCGCCGCCTGTTCGTAATAGTCCCGCGCTTTGGCGTAATCTCGATTCACACCGTTTTTGCCATGATAATAGTCATTTCCTCGTTTATTGAGCGTTTCGGCGTCCTCTTTCGGCGTATCCTCCGACGGATTCAGCTTTTCGCGCATTTCCTCTATTTTTGCAGAGGCGTCCTCATCACCTGCGTCGGCGGCTTTCTGGAAGTATTCCAGAGCCTTGGCATAATCTTGCGGTACACCTTTTCCGTTTTTGTAGTAAACGCCTAGGTTATACAGCGCGTCCACGTGACCTTTTGCCGCCGCCTGTTCGTAATAGTCTCGTGCCTTGGTGTAATTTTGTGCTACGCCGTACCCATTACTATAGAGACAGCCCAGATTATACAGCGCGTTGGCGTTGCCTTTTGCCGCCGCCTGTTCCCAATACTCCCGCGCCTTGTCGTAATCCCGATTGACGCCGTTTTGACCATAAAAGTAATCGTGTCCATGCTGATAGAGCGTCGCGGCGTCCTCTTCCGGTTCCGGCGTATTTGTCGCCGTATCCGCCGTATCATTGCGCGGGACGCCGCGCCGCACGGCGTCCGCTAATGTCGCTTCCGACGCCGCGCCCATGTCGGACAGTTCCACGTATACCTGCGTGGCGTATAACGGCTCCACCGGATAAGATTCAATACGAACTATCATAAAACGATTCATATGCCCATGGTGAAGCTGATTGAAAGCCGTCTCAAGTTCCGTCCGGCAAAAGGGGGATTTGGAATAGGCTTTCGACCAAACCGCAAGAAAATTGTCAGAGTTTTTAAGAAACTCGTTCATTTTCGCTATAAAGCTATCCCCCGGAGAAATGTCCCCCTCCTGATAGTATGCGGAATAGCCGTTTTTGTTCAAGACATTGGCTATCCAGATTGCCCACACTTTGTTGCTGTGCGTGTAGCTGATAAAGAAATCGCGTCGCTCCATGCCGTCCGCCTCCCCGCTGTGGCCCCATGATACCACAGTTTCCGGCATAACGCAAGCGGAACGCCCGATTTTCGACGCGAACTTTGACTTTCCGCATAAAATCCGAAAAAAGGACTTGCGCGGCGGCGTCGGATTCGATATAATACAGGGACGCGTGAAAAAATTCCGCGTGCCGACGCCGCGCCGTATCCGCGCAACGTCGGGCGCAACACACTTCGAGAGGACGGAACAAGCGATATGAGCGCATCACGAGAAAAGCAAAACCGAAAGGACATGACCGCTTCCGGTCAGATTGCCCCCAAGACGGCCCGCGAGTCCCAACAGCGTAAGGAAGAGCGCCGCAGTAACGTTGTCTACGGCCTGATTGCGGCGGCGTTCGCGGTCGTGGTCGTGGCGTCGGTTATCTGGAACTCCAACATTCTTTCCCGTTCGGCGACGGCGGTCACGGTCGACGGGCGCAAGTACAACGCCGCGCAGGTCAATTTCTACTACCGCAACGCCTATTTGGGCTTTATGAATCAGTGGTCTTACGCGTTGAGCTACTTCGGCCTTGACACGTCCCTGCCGCTGGACACGCAGGAAATCAACGAGACGGCGGCGACGTTCCTTGACGTGGATTTGACCGAAAACGAGGGCATGACGTGGAAGGAGTACTTCCTGACGCAGGCTTTTGAGCAAATGGCAAGCGTACAGAACGCGTTGCAACAGGCGTCGGACGAGAATTTCACCTATCCGGACAGCGTACAGGAGGACTACGAGAGCAGTCTGGATTCGTTAGCGGCTGTGGCGCGTTCGGCGGGGACAAGCGTCCGACGGTATCTGCAAGCCACGTTCGGGACTACCATGACCGAGGGCGTGTACAAAACGGAGCTTCTGCGTATGATGAAGCATGACGCCTACGCGACGGCCTATCAGGATGGATTGTCGTACACGGCGGAGGAAATTGAGACGGCCTACAATGACGATACGCGCTCCTATGATTTCGTATCGTATGAGGCGGTGTCGGTCAACGGCGCGTTGGAGACGGAACAGGACGAGGAAGGCAACGACATTCCGGCGGAGGAAGGCGCGGCGGAGGCGGCGAAAACCGTCGCCAAGAACGCGGCGGACGCGTTGGCGGCGGGCGTGCGCGACGGCGGGACGCTGGCCGCGTTGAGCGCCAATATGGACAAGGTTTCGTCCTTCTCCAACGACAAAGACAGCTATGAAAACGCGACCTATACCAGCGAAGAGTTCGCCGACTGGCTTTTTGACGACGCCCGCAAGGCCGGGGACGTGACCGTTATCGAGAACGGCGACCTGTATTACGTGGTACAGTTCAAGAGCCGTTTCCGCGACGAGACAAAGACCGTGGACGTGCGTCACATTCTGATACAGCCGGCGGAAGGCGAACTGGAAGAGGACGCCGAAGGCTATGACGAAGAGCAGGAGCGTTTGAAAGCCGAGGCGAAAGCGAAGGCCGAGGAACTCTATCAGCAGTGGCAGGACGGTGCCAAGACGGAGGAATCGTTCGCGGAACTGGCGGAGGAAAATTCCGACGACACGGGCAGTAAGGATAACGGCGGCCTCTATGAGCGCGTATCCGAAGGCGATATGGTCGCGGCGTTCAACGACTGGTGCTTTGACCCGGCGCGTCAACCCGGCGACACTGGCATTGTCGAGACGGATTACGGCTATCACATCATGTACTATGTGGGCGATAACGCGTACGTCCGCTGGCAGGTACAGGTGGAGGACAAATTGAAATCCGACGCTATTGAAGAATGGAACGAGACTCTGACCGACGCCGACATCCAGCGTCAGGAATCCGGCATGAAATACGTGGGATAATCCCGGCGTAAGAATCACAAAAGGGGCTGTTTCGAATCAGGAAGGGCTTGGAAAATTTTTGATATTCCCCGTCCGTTGAGAGGAGAAGCCCTCAAAAAAAGGAAACGAACAGATAACTATCAACCGATAGACCGTAGCGCAAAACAAGCCGACAGGAGAGAAACATTTCCGCTCTCCTGTCGGCGTCGTTTTACGGATTCGCTCCGCATTCTATGCGGTTTCGTCATCCTCCTGACCGTCCAGCGCTTTGGCCACGCTGTCCAGTCCCTCCGAGGCCTTTTTCGCCGCCGCCGACAACGCCGCCAGTACCGGTTTGAGCGCCTTTTCGTCCACGTCCGCGGTATCGAATCTCAACGCGCCCCGGAAGAATTTCAAATCCCACTCCGTGCGGAAATCCACGTGGGGCCGCATGAGCAGAACCAGCGCCGCAATCAGCAAAAGCGTCGTCTGCACTTCCGCCAGTCCATAGGATTGCATACGGGACAAATTTTCCGCGTAGCGGTCGATTTTCGCCGCCGTGTCCGGATTCGTGCGGAACAGTTCAAGCGTCCGCGGCGCAAAGTCGGGGGGAAGTTCCACGCTCTCCGCGCCGCCCGACAGTGCCGCTTGATACTCCGCCGAAAGCGCCTCATATTCCGGCGCACTCACCGCAAGCGCATTCAATATCCGTCCCGCGTCCTGATTCGTCATGGTCAGTCCTCCTCGGTTTCGTCCGGCTTATTCAGCAGGCTTATCAGTTCCGGGTTCTCCGTCAACCGCCGCATGATGTCCGCTGTCCCCGGGTCATCGCCTAACTGTTTCAGCAGTTCCGGATGTTCCGCCAACAGCTTCAACAGTTCCAGCAGGTTTCCCGTCTCCGGTTTCGGCGCGTCGTTCTTTTGCCTTTCTTGCTTTTCCAGCTTTTCAAGATTGCGACGTACAAGGGCGACGGATTCCTCGTCGCGCAGGCCGTCGTACATTTCCGCCGCCGATTCCCACCAGTCGCGGGCCTCCTTGTACTGCCCTTCCAGCGCGGCCACATGGCCTAACCCGACGTAGTTTTTGGCAAGTTCAACCGTCACATTCAGCCGCCGGGCAATCCGCGCCGCCTCAGTGTACTGCTTCCGCGCCGCGCCATACGCCCCCGCCTTGCGGTACAGGTTCCCCAGTTTCCAGTAGGTTTGGGAAACGGACAATTTATCTCCTAAACTGTCAAACAGTTCCAGCGCTTCGTGATACTGCCGCTCCGCCTCTTGGAAATTTCCGTGGTCTTCGGCGTAGCTTGCAAGCGCTCCGCTGGCGGCTGCCATGTTTGACACGTCGCCGCGCTCCTTGGCGGCGTCATAGTAGCGTTGAAACCATTTTTTCTCCGCCGCGTCGTCTCCCATTATGCCCGCAAGACTGCCCAACATACCGTACAGCATAAACGCCCTTGCATCGTTTTCCCGTTCCCAAATATCCAGCGCTTTTTCAAAATACGCTATGGCGGTTTTCAGGTCTCCTTTTTGGACAGCGACATCACCTAAATCAAAATACTGCTCTCCGCCAAGATTTTCCGCGTTTTTCCACACGTCGGCGGCTTTCCGTGACAATTCCAGCGACAATTCTTTGTCGCCTTTTTGAGAAGCAAGCGTGGAAAGTTGGCTGTATGCCCCGTTTTCATATTCACGATTGCCATACTCCCGCGCCTTGTCCGCTAATTCATGATACAGCCGCTCCGCCTCCGCATAACTGCCGCTGTCATCGTCGGCAATAGCAAGCGCCCGCGTCAGGAACAAATCTTCTTCCGGCATATTCAGCTTTTCCGCGATACCCTGCGCGTGGCGGATGTTGGCCTCATAGAGTGAGAAGAACCAGCGGCGTTGTTGCTCGTCGTTGTGATATTTGCCTTCCACATAACACATATACCGCACGAACCAGTAACGCACGTCCTTCAGGGCCGGGTACGTCTCCGCCAAGCGTCCGCGCAGAGCCGGATGAACGCGATAGATGTTTCGCCCCATATGAGCGCACAGTCCCGCCCTTTCCAACAGCGTGTGACACGTTCCCCTATTATTAACGCTTCCTGTGTATTTGCTTTGACACCTTCCACGTTATAGAGAATGCTTTCCACCCAATCGGCGTCGGCGAAATGCTCATGAAGTCCCAGCGTTTGCAAAACCGAGGACATCTCCGCGTCCGCGCCCTTCATCAGCACGTTGAACGCCGCCCGTATGCGCGTTGTGCTCTCGTCGCCCTCCAAGCCAATAAACGCCTCGTCCAGTTCCGCCAACAGCGTTTTGGGGGAATACTCTCCCATGCGGGACACTACCGCCCGGACTGCGAGCGGATTTCCGTCCAGCTTCGCCAGCAGTTCCCCGAGCGCTTTGTTTTTCCGGTCAATGCGGATGTTCAGCCGCTCTCCAATCCGCCCGACATATTTCCATAGTTCGTCATTCGGGAGGCCGCCCAAATCCCCGCGCACGGGCGTGACAGCCTGTCCCAGCCAATTCTCCGTTGTCCGACTGGTAAGGAATATCCGGCTTTTGCCGCCGTCCAGCTTTTTCAGTATGGTTTTCAGATAATCCAGACCGTCAGGCGCCAGATTTGGCGGCGTTCCCGGCGCGCCGGAAGCCGACTCGAAATTGTCCCATACGACGAACGTTTGATTCTCCCGCAGATACTTAATAACGCGCCGGAATTTTTCATCCGGTTTCAATGACGCGCCGTCTTTGAGCAGTCGCGCCGCAAGTTCGCTCACGATATGCTCCCCGCTGTGGATGTCGCGGAAGTCGAACCAGAACACCGGGCAGGGCGTCCCGTACTCGTCCCGCAGTCCCCCGGTATCCCGGAGCCACGACAGAAAGCCTTTCGTCAGAGCGGTTTTCCCCGCGCCCGCCATGCCGTGAATCAGAATGCCCGCCGCCGTGCGCCGCCGTAACAGCCGTTCCAGTTCCTGTATCGCGTCCCCGCGGCCAATGAAGCCGTATTCGTCCGGGTCGAGCGCGTCCGGCGGCCAGACCGGATACTCCGGCGCTTGCGGCGCTTTACGCGGTACGCGTGGCAGTACCTCCGCGCCCGCCGGGAGTTTCTGGTAGAGTTCCGGCACAAGCCAATCCTGTAACGGCGTCTCCCCCGCGAGACTGAAACGCTCCTTGTGAATGTACATCGCGTTCCGTCCGGCCCGCATAGCGTCGGCGGGCGCGCCGCGCCGGAACAGTTCCTTGTAGAACGCCGGCACAAACTGTTGCGCCCCGGCGACGTACAGACTGTAGCCCATGGCGGTGACGCTGGGGATACCCGCGTTCAACAGGCTTGCGGCTACGGAGGCGTAAGCGTCGTCCGCCCGCCCGTCAATCATCGCGGACTGACAGGCGTTCAGCACGGCCATACGGACGCCGCACTGATACAACATCTGTCCTAAATCTTTCGCGCCCACGGCGTGCGGTTCCGGATCCTCTCCCGATTCCGGGAGCGTTTCAAAGAGCAGACTGCCCTCCGCGCCCCGGAATTTCCGCCGCTGTTCTCCGTCCGCATTTTGCCGTTTCTCCGCGTCCGAATCGCCGTAACCGCCGTGCCCGTCAAAGTGGACGATGTGATAGGGGCGGTTCTCCTTTTTAGCGCTTTCCAGCGTCTCCCGGAGGTTTTCAAACGTGGGCGGGCGGAGCGCGTCAATCGAGACGGGGAGCCGATTTTCCCGCACGCAGTCCACCACCTCCCGGGCCACGGCGTGATAGCCCACATCCCGGTCTCCGTAGGGGCGGGCGATGACCAGCAACATGCGCAGTTCCTCCGCTTCCCCGGCGGGCGTTTCCGGCGGGACAAACGCGTCGGGCTGACGTTCCATGCAGCAGTGCGGCGCAAGAAACGAGCCGGTTCTCGCGCCGGGCCGCTGATTGTCGCACAGAGCCTCCCACGGCCAAGCCAGTACCGTCGGAGAACTGCTGATGATTCGGATTTGCAAATCCTCCAAGGCTCTAAGATTTTGCCGATACCATAAATAAGCGTTTCTGTCGAAAAGGGCGTCAAATACCGCCGTTCCCCACGCTTCCAGCGCGGAAACCGTCGCTTCCGCCCGCTGTCCGCTTCCACCTTCCGGGAGGGAAAGATAGTCCTCCAAATACCATTGAAGATGTGTCATCAATCCGCCGTCATAGCCTTTCACGGGATACTCCGCCGGGTTGGGCAGAAGAACGGGTTCCGTGGGATTATCCGCAAGGTTCAGACGAAACAGCGGTTCTTCCGGCCCCGTTCCCATGTGCTGTATTGTCAAACGCATGACGCCACCCGCTTTCCGTTGTATCGTTCTCTTTTGCTATTGTACATGAGAGACACATAAATTGCAACCATTGTTTAACATAATACGTCATGCTATATGACTACTATGACTCATTCACACTACGATGCTCCTTTCCTTACGACGATTATACGCGCATTTAGGGACGCGGCGCAAGAAACTTTTGCGTGTCCGGGGGCGTTACGTTCCTGTACGACGGCGAATTTTCAAAAAAACGCGAAAAAGCTATTGCAAACGGAAAACAAGTGTGCTATACTTGACCTTGACAGCGAACGAAATTTACGGAGTGGGCGGGGCGCCCGCTCTTTTCTTTCGCGTTTTGACGGGAATCCGGCGATATTCGCACGGCGTTTTCGGGAAATTTACCCGTCTGCGGCGGGGAGGGGATGTGTCATGAGGAAGATAACGGAACTGACGGCGGAACTCGCCGCCCCGTGGATTGCGGAGCGGGGCTGTACGCTGTGGGATGTGGAGTACGTCAAGGAGGCCGGGACGTGGTATCTGCGGGTACTGCTGGACAAGGAAGGCGGCGTGGACATTCTCGACTGTGAGGAGATTTCCCGCAAGCTGTCCGACGCGCTGGACGAACTGGACCCCATCGAGAGCAGTTACACGTTAGAGGTAGGCTCGGCGGGGGCCGAACGCGCCTTGAAGCGTCCGGAGGATTTTCAACGGTTCATCGGCAGTCCGGTCTTGGTGAAGCTGTACCGCGCCAAGGACGGACGCAAGGAGTTTCCGGGCGTCCTGACGGCTTACGACGAGGCGAGCGGAGCCGTGACGATAGATGTCAAGGGGAAAGCGTTGACGTTCCCGAAGAAAGACACCGCGCTGGTACGTCTGCGCGTGGAATGGTAAAATCAGGGAGTTAAGGAGAATCAGGCCATGAGAGGCAAAGGAACCAAGGGCAGAAAACAGAAAGAGCCGGCGGGGTTGAATCCGTCGGAGATTTTCGCCGCGCTGACCCTGTTGGAGAAGGAACGCGGTATCCCGAAGGCGTTCATGCTCGACAAAATTACGCAGGCGATAGTGGCGGCCTACAAGAAAGACCATCCCGACACGGAAAACGTGGAGGTCGAGACCGACGAGGAAGCCCAAACCCTGCGGATGTACGTCAAAAAGAACGTCGTGGACGAGGAGGACTACGTCGACCCCTTCAACGAGATTCCGCTGGAGGAGGCGAAAAAGCTGTCGGCGCGTTACGAAATCGGCGACACGGTAAACATTCCGGTGGATAATCTGGAATTTGGGCGTATCGCGGCGGGCAACGGCAAACAGGTCATCATACAGGGCCTGCGCGAGGCGGAACGCGGCATGGTGTACGAGGAGTTCAACTCGAAACAGCATGAGATTTTGACTGGTACGGTCACGCGCATTGACCCGCGCAACAACAACGTGACATTGCATATCGGCACGGGCACGGAGGCGACGGACGCCGTACTGACGGCGGGCGAACAAATCCCCGGCGAGGAACTGACCGAAGGCATGATGGTCAAGGTTTACGTAGTGAGCGTGAACCGTTCGACGCGGGGCGCGCAGATACTGATTTCCCGTACCCATCCCGGACTTGTCCGGCGCTTGTTTGAGCTGGAAGTTCCCGAGATTTACGACGGTACCGTTGAGGTAAAGTCAATTTCGCGGGAAGCGGGGAGCCGTACGAAAATCGCGGTAGCGTCGAGCGACGAAGCGGTAGACCCAATCGGGGCTTGCGTAGGGCCGCGAGGACAGCGCGTCAACCACGTCACGGAGGAGTTGCACGGGGAGAAAGTCGACATCATCAAGTACAGCGACGACCCGGCGGAATTTATCGCGGCGGCGCTGGCCCCGGCGGAGGTGGACGGCGTCACCTTGGCCCCCGAAGGCAAGGCGTGCCGCGTACGGGTGCCGGACAATCAACTTTCGCTGGCGATTGGCCGTGAGGGACAGAACGCCCGTTTGGCGGCGCGTCTGACGGGCTACAAAATCGACATCAAGCCGCGCAGTTACGACGAGTCGGCGGAGGCGAAGCCCGACGAAGAGCCGGAAGCCGATACCGAAGCGGAAACCGTAGAATCCGAAGTCACGGACGCGGAAGGCGATACCGGAGCGGACGCCGTGGAAAGCGAAGTCACGGAAACGGAAGACGATACCGAAACGGAAACCGCGGAATCCGAAGCGACGGACGCGGAAGCCGTGAACGAAGCGGAAGAGGAGACGCCCGGCGACGGGGTTTAATCCCTGTTGTCGGGACGGTCGGAAAGGCGGTCTTGCAATGCCGAAAGTGAAGAAGATACCGCAAAGGCAGTGCGTAGGCTGTCGGGAAATGCGGGATAAAAAATCATTACTGCGCGTGGTGAAGTCGCCGGAAGGAGACGTGAGCCTCGATTTCAAGGGCAAGAAGCCCGGGCGCGGAGCTTATGTCTGTCCTGACCCGGCCTGTTTGAAGAAGGCCCGCAAGACACGCGCTCTGGAGCGGGCGTTATCCGTACAGATTCCGGCGGAGGTATACGACGCTATGGAGACGGAGATACAAGCCGCGCTGGAAGCGCAGTCGAAAGGAGGCGCGTAAATGGGAACGCATGACGCCTACACGCGTCTGCTCGGCTTGGCGTTACGCGGCGGCAATCTGGTCACGGGGAGCGACGCGGTACAGGCGGCGGCCCACGCCGGACAAATCCGCCTGCTCATGATTAGCGCGGACGCCTCGCCGCACGTCTGCCGGGACGCGCAGACATGGGCCGAACGCGGGAACTGTCTGTTGATAGCGTTGCCGTGCGACAAGGCCGAACTTGGCGGGGCGTTAGGGCGCGGAAACGTTGCGGTCGCCGCGCTGACCGATACCGGATTAGCTGCCGCCGTCGGGGAACGTCTGGCGCAACTCGACCCCGTGCGTTATACGGACACGGCGGAACGCTTAAAACGGAAAGTGGAGCGCGCCGGAGAACGGAAAGCGGCGAAAGCGCGGGCGCGTCCGGGCAACGCGTCAAAGAGAACATCGAACGCCGCGAGCGCCGCGCAAAAACGGAAACCCGGCGCAACATCTAACGATAAGCCGACGCGCAAACCCGGCGCGGCGCGGAAATCAGCCGCCGTAACGACGCGCAAGCCGAATGCGGCGCGCCCGGGCGACGGCAAACCCGACGCGCCGACGCGTAAGTCGAACGCCGCCCACGGACGCCCGCCCAATCGCGCCGGAAAGCCGCGTTCCCGCCGTAAGGATACCAATACCTGAAGACTTAACGACTTCCGGCCCGCAAGCCGGATTACAGCGAGGTGTTTTGATTGGCTAATAACGGAAAATACAGAGTGCATGAAGTGGCGAAGGATTTCGGGATTCCGTCGAAGTCCGTCACGGAGATTTTAGGCGCGTATTCCACCAAGCCGCGCAACCATATGCAGCCCCTGTCTGAGAGCGATTTGTCCATCATCTTTGACTATCTGACCCAGCATAACCAAATTTCTAACATACAGTCGATTTACGATGACACCGGTCCGGAAAAGAGCCGGGGCGGAAAGAAACCCGAAG
>JAFSOM010000032.1 GCA_017447005.1 Oscillibacter sp. | reverse complement strand
CCGCGCCATGGTTCCGATTGCTTTGACCATGCTCATATACGCGCATTCCTTTCTGATTCGCGCATGATTTGCCGTCTTGCGCGGGTTCTCATTTATGATTTACGGCTTTATGATTTACGGCGGGTTTCCCGACAGGCCCGCCCCAAAGCGCCGCGTAACCGTGCCCCAACGGCGTGGGGGCCAAGGCCAGACGCAGTCCCGGAAAGCGTACTCCGTTGATTTCGGCCCAGTCGCTTTGCACGCTCAAGAGCAGTCCGGCGGGGACGCCCACCGCGTGATAGGGCAACAGGCGCGGGCGCAGGGACGGCATACGCTCCATGCACGGCGCGAGCAGGTCGGGCGGATTCCGCAGGGCTTGCGGGGTCAGGTACGGCGCGACGGACGCCGGGAAAATTCGGCGCGGGAGTTCGGCGGACAGTACCAGTACGGGAAAGCCGCCGTCGGTGAGGGCGTTTCCGCTGTCATAGAGCGCGGTCAATTCGCTGACGCGTCCGCCGAGGCATACGCGCACGGGTAAGAGCGTCCCGGCGGCGTGATTGCGTGCGGCGGTACGGAAAAACACCGCGAGCAGTAGCCACGCGCCGAAGGCCGTCGCAAGAAATATTTGCGCGCTGGTTCCGGTCGCGTGGGTGAGGGAATCCAACGCCATTACGCCGCCCGCGAGAACGCAGGAAACCGTAAAAAACAACAGGGTGAGCCGTCCGAGAGCGTCCTCCGCGCCGAAGGCAATCAGACACAGTCCGACGCCCGCCGCGCACTTGACCGGGGCCGCCGTCAGGAACGCCCAGCCGGGGAGCCACGCCGCCGCCGCGTACAGTCCGCCGACGCAGGCCGCGAGGGCGTAACGTCCGCGCCGGGGAATCAGTCCGGCGAGGCGGGCCGTTATCAGGAAAAGCAGATAGTCCGTCGCGGCGTTGAGGACAAACACGCTGTCTATGTAAACAACCGTCGTCATCGCCCCCGTTTCCGCGGATATTATAGCGCGGCGGCGACGTGAAAGAGGTCGGAAAAAGGCGTCGGGGAATGGTTTACGCTTGTCAGGCCGCGGAAGTCGGAAAAGCGTCCGTTTCCGGGCGGAACGTTACGCGAAATTGTCCCCGGGAACGCGAATTTTCCGGTTGACATCAATGCTCAATCCGTGTACAATGAAAACGCGGATTAAAGGAAAAATCTGTCCGTTTCCGGTAATTTTTTACAGGCGTCAGGCCCGAAAACTGTCAGGATTGGCGGGGACGTTATGAGAATCCTAGCGTTATTTTGCGGGGCGTTTTCCGCCGGGATTTTCGCCGCGCAATATCTCTTGCCCGGGGCGTATCTGTTAGACCTCGGCGCCGGAGCGTTTTTACTGGCCTGTCTGCGCTTCCTGTTCCCCGGCGACGCCGGAAAGCGTCTCCTGCTTATCGGTACGGGCTTGTCGCTGGCCTTCGGCTACTACTGGCTGTACAGTCGGCAAACGGTCGATTCGCTTACTGGGCTGTACGGCGCGGAACGGGACGCGGTCATGACGCTGTGCGAGTACGCGGAGCCGACCGCGTGGGGCGCGAGGGCGTCCGTGGAGATTAACGGCCTTCCGGGGAAAGTCGCCTACTACGGCGGACGCGAATTGCTGGAACTGCAACCCGGCGCCGCGATACGCGCAATTGTACGCTTGGAGGACGCCCGACGCGTTCACGACAGCGACATCACAACGTTCACGTCACGCGGAATCTTTACGCTTGTCTACGGGCGCGGAAACGCGGAGATTGTGCGCGAATCCGGCGGCGTCTCCGTTCGATACTGGCCTATGCGGACGGGTCACGCGTTGCAAGCGCGTATCCGGGAAACGTTTCCGGGCGACGTTGCGCCGTTCCTGTCGGCCCTGCTGACAGGAGACCGTACCGGGCTTTCCGTGGCGGCTGACGTAGACATCGCGGAGGCGGGTTTGTCGCACGTTCTGGCGGTGTCGGGCATGCACTGCGGATTTCTCGTCGCGCTGATAACGTTCCTGTTGCGGCGGCGGCGCGTACAGGCGACGGCGGCGGGCATACTCTGCCTTATTTTTTACGCCCTCATGACGGGCGCGAAACCGTCGGTAGTACGGGCCTGTATCATGCTCTCCCTGCTCCTGCTCGCGCCGCTGTTCCAACGCGAAAACGACGCCCCTACGACGCTTTCCGCCGCGCTCTTTGTGATACTCCTGCAAAATCCGTTCGCGGCGGCGTCAATCAGTCTGCAACTGTCCTTCGCGTCGGTAGCGGGGCTGTTATGCCTCACGCCGAACCTCTACGCGCTTCTGTCCGGCGACGCGCCGCGCTATCGGACAGAGTACGATTCCGAACCGGACGCGGCGCGGGACGATTCCGGCGCGGACGAAACGAAAGAGAATGCGCGTCGATGGCTGGCGCGTATTCGTAACGTTATCGCGGCGACGTTCGCGGCGTCGATAGGCGTCATTGCGTTCACGGCGCCGTTGTGCGCGGTGTACTTCGGCGTACTGGCCCTGATTGCGCCGTTGAGCAATCTGTTGTGCCTATGGGCCGTGGGCGCGGCATTCGTGACGGGCTTCGCCGTGACAATCGTTTCGTTTCTCCCGATTCCCGTCGCGGCGCTTCTGGCATGGATTCCCGCTTTACTCGTCCGCTATATCCTGCTCTGCGCGCATGTCCTTGCGAAACTCCCGCTTCACGCGGTTTATTTCGCTAATCCGCCGTTGAAATACTGGCTCGTTTACGCTTACGCGCTCTTCGCCCTGACGTACCTTTT